>NZ_JBHUSF010000054.1:0-37042 GCF_042673295.1 Rhodococcus sp. NPDC057014 | reverse complement strand
GGTGGAGCCTGGCCGCGGCGGCGCCGAGAGCGACCGCGTGGTCGCCGGAGAGATACCGCTCCAGCACGTCGCGGGACGCGAGGCTGCGCGCGGCCTCCGACCGCAGCGTGTTCAGCAAGATCTCACCGCGGCGCGCCCGCGCCCGCGCCACCCGGTCGGCGACCGCGGCCGACACCGCGCCGATCCCGGACTCCGCGGACGTCCCTGCAGTCGCGAGCGTGCCGATCAACGGCAGGGCAGGGAGGCCGCCCTCCTCCGCGCATTCGGCGGCCAGCGCGGTCGCCGTCGCCCAGGCGTCGGCGGGCACGCGCGACGCGCCCACCGTGTCTGCCTTGTTGAGGACGAACAGGGCCTGCGCCGGGTCCAGGTTCCGCGCGGCGTCCCGGTCGGCGTCGCGCACCGCTTCGACGAGGACATAGACGACGACGTCGCCGTCCAGCACCGGGTCGGGCGCGCCCGGCACGTCGACGGCGTCCGCTTCCTCCACGACCGCGCCGGCGAGGCCACCGGCGGCCAGCGCGGCGGCCACGGTCGACCTGCCCACACCCGCCCGACCGGCCGTCTGCACCCGGATCGGCGCCCCGAACGCCGCAACGGCGGCGCGCACGCGGTCGCCGGCGACCTCGTCCAGTGCCGCTACTTCTGCGGCGAGATCCGCCAGTTCTCTGCCCCCGGCCTCTGTAGTGCCCATGACGCAGTCACCCCCCTTCGTCCCGCGCCGATTCTGTCAGACCCGCACCGAATCGGCGTGGGCAACCGTGCAGGCTGGGCACCGGATTACCGAAAAAGTCTCAAGGTGAACTTCAGACCCGTATGCCAGAAACGCCCCTCATGCGTGACAATGGTCCGGTGAACCACGCTGATCAGGATGCACCCGCCGTTCCCGAGGAGGGGCAGACGAAGGACTCGAAGGGGTCCCGTCTCCACCCGAGGGTGACAAGTTTCCGCTCGCGCAGGGGCGCTCTGACCGCCGCCCAGCAGGAGTCGTGGGACCGGCAGTGGCCTGTGATCGGCGCGGACGTCTCGGACAATCGCCTGGACGCGCCGTCGTGGTTCGGCCGGGACGCGCCCCTGATCCTCGAGATCGGCTCGGGCACGGGTACCGCCACCGCCGCGATGGCGAAGGCCGAACCCCACGTGAACCTCATGGCCGTCGAGGTCTACCGGCCCGGTCTCGCACAGTTGCTCCAACAGATCGAACGGGACGAGATCCCGAACATCCGGGTCCTGCGCGGCGACGCCATGGATGTCCTGGAGAACATGATCGAACCGGAATCGCTCACCGGAGTCCGTGTCTTCTTCCCGGACCCGTGGCCGAAGGCCCGCCATCACAAGCGGCGCCTGTTGCAGGCCCCCACTTTCGCCCTGATCGCGAGTCGGCTGAAGGCCGGCGGTGTGTTGCATGTCGCAACAGATCACGCCGAGTACGCCGAGGCCATCGCCGAGGCAGGCAACGCGGAACCCCTCCTGACCTCCCTCGACTGGGAGTCACCCATGACGCACGAGCGTCCGGTGACGAAGTTCGAGGACAAGGCCCACCAGGTCGGCAGTGCGATCACCGAGTTGATTTGGGGGAAGATCAGGTCATGAGCGTCAGCGAGCAGTACACCGACACAGCCGGCACCGCCCCGGCAGGCACCGCGGTGTCGTCAGGATCTCCCGTGGTGGGTGCACGTGACGGGCGCCACCAGAAGCGGGTCCTTCTCGTCTGGGACGCACCCAACCTCGACATGGGTCTCGGCGCCATCCTCGGCGGCAGGCCCACGGCCGCCTACCGGCCACGATTCGACGCACTCGGCCGCTGGCTGCTCTCCCGGACGGCGGAACTGTCCGCGTCCGGCACCGACACACTCGAACCCGAGGCGACGGTCTTCACCAACATCGCGGCTGGCAGCGCCGATGTCGTGAGACCGTGGGTCGAAGCCTTGCGTAATGTGGGATTCGCGGTGTTCGCCAAGCCGAAGATCGATGAGGACAGCGACGTCGACTCCGACATGCTGGACCACATCGCGCTTCGTCACGGCGAGGGGCTGGCCGGTGTCATGGTCGCCTCTGCCGACGGTCAAGCATTTCGCGAACCGTTGGAGGACATCGCCGCGACCGGCATCCCGGTCCAGATACTCGGGTTCCGCGAGCACGCCAGCTGGGCGGTCGCGTCCGACCTTCTGGACTTCGTCGATCTCGAGGACATCCCCGGCGTGTTCCGGGAGCCACTGCCTCGGGTCAGCCTCGACACACTGCCCGACGAGGGTGCCTGGTTGCAGCCGTTCCGACCGCTTTCCGCCCTGCTCGTCGGGCGGAAGAGTGCTGCCGAGTAGGAGTTGATCTGTGTTCGCGAGCTGGGGAAGCGTCGTCTACCGGGCCCGATTCACCGTCATCGGCATCATGGTTGCCCTGTTGCTCGGTTCGGCCGCGTACGGCCTGGGCCTCGAGAAGCATCTCAGCCAGAGCGGCTGGGACGATCCGGGCTCGGAGTCGGTCGCCGCCGCCAAGCTGGCTGACGGCACCTTCGGGCGCGACACCAACAGCGACGTCGTCGCGCTCTACACGGCCCCCGAGGGCAAGACGATCGAGGACCCCGAGTTCCAGGCGAAGGTCGTCGCGAACCTCGAGCGGCTGGCCGCGGAACACCCGGACAAGATCCTCAAGATCAACGGCGGCTATTTCAAGGTCGGGACCGCACCGCAGCTGGCGTCCGCCGCGGACGCCGACAAGCAGCACGCGATCGAGAGCATCGCGATCGTCGGCGACAACGACACCGAGGTCACGGCCAATTTCCGCGACGTCAAGGACGAGTTCTACATCGACGGCGTCGACGTGCAACTCGCCGGTCTCCAGCCCGTCTCGGGTGCGCTCAACGACACGATGGCCACGGACATCCGGCGGATGGAGCTCCTCGCGATCCCGGCCGTCGGCATCCTGCTGTTCTTCGTGTTCGGTGGTGTCATCGCCGCGGCGCTGCCGCTGATCATCGGCGGCCTGACCGTTGTCGGCGCCAACGGCATCGTCCGCCTGATCACCAACTTCACCGAGGTCAACTCGTTCGTCGCGCCGGTGGTCTCCCTCGTCGGGCTGGGCCTGGCCATCGACTACGGGTTGTTCATCGTCAGCCGGTTCCGAGAAGAGATGGCGGAGGGGTACGACACCCGCTCCGCCGTCCGCAGAACGGTGATGACCTCGGGCCGCACCGTGGTCTTCTCGGCGACGATGATCGTCGCCAGCCTCGGCGGTCTGCTGCTGTTCCCGCAGGGCTTCCTGAAATCCGTCGCCTACGGCGCCATCGCGACCGTCGGCCTCGCCGCCCTGACGTCTATCACGATCCTGCCCGCGATCCTCGGCATCCTCGGCAAGCGCGTCGACGCCCTCAGCCTCGAACGTTTCCGTCAGACCAAGAACACCGAGGAGATCGAGGCGAGCATCTGGGGCCGGCTCACCCGCTGGGTGATGCGCAACCCGCTCAAGGTCACCATTCCCATCGTCGTCGGTCTGCTCCTGCTGATCGTGCCGCTGACGGGCATCAAGTTCGGTGGCATCAACGAGACCTACCTGCCCCCGGACAGCACGACCCGCGCCGCGCAGGAACAGTTCGACGAAATCTTCCCGAACCTGCGCACCGAACCGGTCAAGCTCGTCGTGTCCGACGCCGACAACAAGGCGCTCGGCCAGATCATCAAGGAAGCCAGCGGCGCACCGGGCCTGATCGAACGGTTCACCCCGGAAGGCGCGGCCAAGGACGGCGTGGTCGTCCTCAAGGCGGGCCTCGTCGACCGCAACGAGTCCAAACCGACGATCGACTATCTGCGCGCCATGGACAGTCCGGACGGCGTGCAGGTACTGGTGGGCGGCACACCGACGATCGAACAGGACAGTATCGCCGCACTGCTCGACCACCTGCCCACGATGGTGATCTCCGTCCTCTTCCTGACGACGCTGCTGATGTTCCTGACGTTCGGCTCCCTGGTGCTGCCGATCAAGGCGGCATTGATGAGCGCGCTGGGCCTCGGATCCACGCTCGGCATCCTGACGTGGATCTTCATCGACGGTCACGGTTCGGACTGGTTGAACTTCACCCCCGGACCGATCATGTCGCCGGTGCTGGTGCTGATCATCGCGATCGTCTACGGCCTGTCCACCGACTACGAGGTGTTCCTGCTCTCCCGCATGGTGGAGGCGCGGGCGCAGGGGGCCAGCACCACGGAGTCGATCCGCATCGGCACCGCGCACACGGGCCGCATCATCACCGCGGCCGCGCTCATCCTCATCGTCGTCACCGGCGCATTCGGGTTCTCCGAACTCGTGATGATGAAATACATCTCCTACGGCATGATCGCCGCGCTCATCATCGACGCGACCCTCATCCGCATGTTCCTCGTCCCCGCCACCATGAAGCTGCTCGGCGACGACTGCTGGTGGGCGCCGGCGTGGATGAAGCGGATCCAGGAGAAGACGGGCCTCGGTGAGCCCATCCTCGACAACGAGTTGATGCCCACCGACGTCCCGGAGCTCACCCCGATCGGGACAGTCCCGCCGCCGCGCAAGCTCGCGGCACCGCCCGCACCCCGGAAGCCGGAGCCGCTCACCGAACCGATCCCGCTGGTGACCGCGCGGGCGCTGGCCGCGAAGATGTCCGAGGACGACGCGAAGGCACGCAAGGCGCAGGACGAGGCCCGGCGGTCGGCGACCGGCCGGCCCGCCCGGCCGCCGGTGGAGATCGAGGAGCCGGCCGCGGAACCGCAGACCACCGCGCTGCCGCAGCCTGCTCCCCCGCGTCCGGCCCCGACGCAGTCCCGTCCCGCGCCGCGGCCCGCACCGCAGTCGCGTCCCGCTCCCCGGCCCCGCCCGGCGGCGGCCCCCGCCCCGGGTCCGGCCACCGAGTCGCGTCCCATCGAGAGCTGGCTCGCCGACCTCCGGTCGACGTCGGCCGCCGAACCGCGGCCGATCTCCTCGCCCGCCGAACCGCGACCGAGTGCGTCGGCGCCGTCACTGCCCACGCGCTCGCCGCGCTCGGTGCCCGCACCGTACGAGCAGGAGACCCCCCAGTCGTCTCCTGCCCGCCCGGTGCCGCCGATCCCGTCGCGGCGTCGCGCCGCCGAGCCTGCGGAGCCGGTGAACGGCGGCAGGCGGACCAATGGCGCGCCTGCCAACGGGAGCCCGGCCAACGGTGCCCCGGCCAACGGCTCGCGCCGCCGCGCCGAGGAGCCACCCGTCGATCCGGACGACGCCTCGAGCGGCAGACACCGCGCCGACGACGGCAACGCCGTCAGCGTCAGCGAACTCATCGCTCGGCAGAACCGGCGCTGACGGAACCGTTCGGCGTTCCCCGCCCGGCCTCCCGCTCCGCGAATTCACGCGCGTAGCGGGTGCCGGCGAGGAGCAACAGCAGGCCCACCACCAGGAACGCGAGGACGCGGAACAGTCCGTCGAGGGTGGCCAGGTCGAACAGGAACAGTTTGGCCAGGGCCGCGGCGGTCAGTCCCAGTCCGACGCCGAGCGCAGTGTGGGCGTAGTCGCGGCGGGCCAGTCCGAACACCAGGGCCGCCGTCGCCGCCGCCATCCACGCGATGGTCGCGGCGCAGTGCCCGGCGATGAAGCCTGCGGACGTCCCGGTGAGCGCCGTCCCCGCCGACACCGTCGCGGTGGTGACGGCGTACAGGATCACCAGCCCGGCGAGCACCCACCACGGCTGGGCGTCGGCGGTGCTCAGCAGCTTCAGTGTGTGTGCGTACCAGACGAACAGGAAGACCGTTCCCGCCAGCACCAGCGACGACAGCACCGTGGTCACCCCGAGCGCGTCGAGCGCCCGGTACTCGTCGACGAGGACGGACGGCGGCGCGGTGATCGCGAAGGCGAGCCCGCCGACGACGGTGAAGACGGCACCGACGGCGTATGCGATTCGTGACTCCGCCTGCCCGCCGACGGTGAGGAACAGTGCCGCCACCCCGAGCAGCACGAGCGGTGCGAGGTCTTCGCTCGACCCGAGAAGGCAGGCTTCGAGCAGCGCGAGGGCACCCACGCCGGCGAGCGCGATCCGGGCGTGGTTCGGCAGCGACCGGGCCCCGGCGAATGCGGCGAACATCGCGGCGGCCAGCGCCAGGGCGATCAGCGTGGGCCCGGGCCGGTCGAAGAGATGGCCGATCACCAGCGTCGGGACGGCCGTCGTGACGATCATCGCGGTCGCGGTGACGTCGCGGGAGTTGCTGCGCAGCAGGATGATCGACGACACGAGTCCGAACAGGGCAACCAGTGCGGCGGAGGCGAGCAACCAGAACCGCTCCGGCCGGTCGTAGAGCCCGGCGTTCGCGATCGCGATCACCAGTGCGATCACCACCGGGCACGTCCTCGCGACCGCCAGGTACAGCCAGTCGCGGCCGAGTTGCGCCGGGAAGCTGGCGACCTGAATGACGAACAGGAAACCGATGAGGGTGAGCGTGATGCCGTCGGTGAGCACGGGCGCGAGCACCGCGGCGCCGGCCACCACGAGCAGGGCGAGGAGTTGCGAACCCCACCTGACCGCCAGTGCGACACCGGCTCCCGCGATCCCGAGCGCCACGACCATCGCGAGCACCGGCAGCAGCCAGTGATAGACGACCGCCACGGCCACGACGTCCAGGTAGGCGCCGGCGATACCCGTCGCCGCGAGCGCGATCCCGCCGACCCGGCCACCCGGCCGTCCGAAGACGCGGGCACCGGCGACGACGAGACCGGCCGAGAACAGCCCGCCCGCCACGACGCGCAGTTCGGGGCCGAAGAATCCGGCCTGCGCGGCCAGCACGAGCAGCATCACCACACCGATCAGGGTGACGGCGACACCCGCGACGGCGAGGACGCGGCTGATCATCCCGTCGCGCTGCCACCAGGGTTCGCGAACCACCCGGGGCCGCGGCGCGGGAGCCGGCGGATACGGGACGGCCGGTGCGGGCGGCGGCGCCGGGGCAGTCTGCGCCACCGGTGGCCGGTACATCGGCACCGGCTGGGGCTGTGGTTGGGGCTGGGGTTGGGGCTGGGGCCGCGGGACGCTCGCGAGTTGCGCCTGCAGGACGGCGAGGTTCTCACCCACGTGACGCATCTGCTGACCGAGCGCCGAGAAGTCGCCGGAGAGCTGCGCGACGAGCCGGGGGTCGACTGAAGGAATACCAGGTGTGGACATGGATCAATCGTCCTGCGGCGACGGCGCCCACACATGAGTAGGCCTACTCGAGGGACCTGCGTCGTGCTACCCGAACATGCGGCGGATCGACGTGCCGAAGGGGTGCTTGGCGGTCACGCTCCCGAACCGGACCTTGCCGCGGACGACGAGGTGCAGCGGGCCGATGGGAGGGCCGGTCCGCACCTTGTTGGTCGCGGAACCGCCGACCGTCTCGACGCCGTTGAGGTCGACGGTCGCCTCCTCCGGAACGACCAGCGAGATCGTGCTCGCGTAATCGTCGATCGTCACGTGCACCACCTGCGTGGACATCACGGCGCGCGTGAAGTCGAGCGTCACCGTCGACAGCCGGGTGTTCACCTCGAGGGCGGGGGGAACGTTCCACGAGCCGGTGCGGCTGACCGACGACATCCGGCCCCGGACGACGTCGCCCGGCGGCGGTGCCGGTGACCGGTGGACGGTCGGCGGCACCGGCGGCGCCGGGCGGGACACATACGGCCGGTCGGGGTACGGCGGCGGCGTGAACTCGGAGATCAACTGGATCCCGGGCAGATCCACCAGGACGACGTTCAGCTCCGCGCGCGTCTTCGCGGCGAGTGCCGTGTCCATTCGTTCGGTGAACTCCCCGAGCGAGAGCATCCCCTGGCCCACCGCCCGCTGCAGCAGTTCGCCGACGTGTTCCCGTTCCGCATCCGATACGCGTAGGTCCCGTGCCTCCATACCGACCAGGCTAGCGCCCGTGAGTACTTGTTAACCGCCGGACGTTAACAAGTACTCACGGCTACTCGAGGCCCTGCTCGATGGCGTACCTGGTCAGCTCGACGCGGTTCGCCAACTGCAGCTTGCGGAGGGTGGCCTGGACGTGGTTCTCCACGGTGCGGTGACTCAGCGACAGCTTGGTCGCGATCTGCTTGGCGCTGAGCCCTTTCGCGACGAACCGCAGCACCTCGGTCTCCCGCTCCGTCAGTTTGGGGACGGCGGGGCCCTGCTCGTCGGCGGGTGCACTCGACATTCGGCGGTACTCCCCCAGCACGAGTCCCGCAAGCCCCGGCGTGAACACCGCCTGCCCGGCCGCAGTGGCCCGCACCGCGTCCAGCAGTTCCTGCACGGACGCACTCTTCACGAGGTACCCGGACGCCCCGGCCTTGACGGCGTCGAGGACGTCGTCACGCTCCGACGAGGCCGACAGCACCAGCACCCGGCTGTCCGGCGACACGTCCAGGACGGCGACGGTGGCCGCGGCCCCGTTGCCGTCCGGCAGTTGCATGTCCATGAGGACGACGGCGGGACGGGTCGCCGCCGCCCGCCGTCCCGCGGCCGCGACGCCGTCCGCGGTGGCGACCACGGTGAACCCGGCGCCGTCGAGGTCGCGGGCCACGGCGTCCCGCCACATCGGGTGGTCGTCGACGACCATCACGGTGATGTGTTCGCCGGTCTCCGGGTCACCCATGTGTTTCGTCTCCCTTCGGCACGCGGATCTCCCATTCGGTGCCCTGGCCGGGTTCGGTGTCGAGTTCGGCGGTGCCGCCGAGCGCGCCGACGCGGCCCAGAATGGATTTCGATACTCCCATGCGCCCCTCGGCCTCCGCTTCGGCCAGCCGTCCCGGGGCGATGCCGGTGCCGTCGTCGCGGATGCTGACGATCACCTCGGCACCCAGATCCTCCAGCAAGACGTATGCCCGGGCGCCGGTCCCCGCGTGCAGCGCGACGTTGGACAGTGCCGTGTCGACGATCGCGACGAGTTCGGTCGCCCTCCCGCGCTCGATTGTCACCGGATCGGCGGGGGTCGAGACGGACACCGTGGTGCTCGCCCGCGTGCCCAGCAGCAGTCGCACGTCGACCGCGCTCCCACCCAGATCCGACGCGACACCGGCGCCCTGCTCGGAGATGAGCATCCGCAGCGCGACCTCCTGTTCTCCGGCAAGTTCCGCGAGTTCGGCTGCGGGCCCACCGATCTCATTGCCCCTGCGGCGCACCAGCGCGAGCACCTGCAGGACGCCGTCGTGCACCTCCCGGGCGAGTCGTTCCCGCTCCTCGGTGGCGGCGGCCAACCGCACAGCCTGCTCCAGCTGGGCCTGCGCGCGCCTCGCGGTGGTGGTGGCGAGCCCGAGCGCCAACCCCACCGACACCAGGACGGGTGCCGTCGCGTCCTTCCACAGGTCGAGGTTGACCTGGTCACGCACCACCGCACTCACGGTCGCCATGAGCACCCCGGACGCCATGCCGAGCCACGGCCCGCCGAAGACTGCGGCGGAGATCACCGCGTTGGTGACCCACAGCGTCGTCGGCAGCGTCTGATGGTGGCTGTACCACTCGTGATCGGAGACGAGACGCGTCGATGCCATCAGCGCGATGGCGATCACCTGGTCGGCGATCACTACCTGGTAGCGCGGGACGTTCCCGTGGGACAGCAGGACCGCCGACAGTCCCGACCACACCGCCATCAGGGCGACGAAGAACCAGCTCAGCCGCTGATGCGTGTAGTACTGCACCGACACGACCTGGTAGCTGATCGCGTACACCAGCGTGACGAGGCGGAACGCCTGCGCCGCACGCCACAGCGGGGCGTCCGGGTGGGTGTCGAGTTCGGCCGCGGCTCGCGGCCGGTAGTGCAGGCGGGTGCGGTGTTCACTCTCGTCGGTCATGGGTCTGCGCCGGGTTCTCCGAGTGTGGGTCGTGGTGCGGTGGTGGGTCGGCTGCGGCCGGGTAGAGCGGGACGGCCGGGTCGTCGACCTCGAGTGCGTCGTAGGTGGCGTCGGGGTCCGGGGACAGCAGTGAGCGCACCGCCGTGTTCAGCAGCGCGACGATCGGCACCGCCAGCAGACCGCCGACGATCCCGGCGAGGACGATGCCGGTGGTGATGGCCAGCACCACCGCGAGCGGGTGCAACCGGACCGCGCGGCCGAGCAGCAGCGGTTGCAGCACGTGGGCCTCGAGTTGCATCACCCCGATGATGATGCCGAGCACGATCAGCGCCGTGAGGAATCCCTTGGTGACCAGAGCCACGAGTACTGCGAGGAAGCCGGTGAGGAATGCGCCGACGATCGGGATGAACGCGCCGATGAACACGAGCGACGCCAGCGGCAGCGCGAGTGGAACCCCGAGGATCGCGAGTCCCGCCCCGATCCCGATGGCGTCCGCGGCGGCCACCGCCACCGTGGCCCGGACGTACCCGATCAGCGAGCCGAACCCCTGACTTCCCGCGAGCCGGACCCGCCGCCGGGACGCGGACGGGACGAGGCGGGTGACGAACTCCCAGATCTGGGAGCCGCCGTAGAGGAAGAAGATGAGGGTGAACAGGGTCAGCAGAGCGCCGGTGAAGATCTCGCCGACGACCGTGGCGGTGGTCAGTGCGCCACTCGTCAGCTGCTGCCGGTTCTCCTGGATCGACTTGACCACCGAATCGCCGGCCTGCCGGATCTGGTCCTCGCTGAAGTGGAACGGGCCGTTCGTGAGCCACCCCTGGATCTGTGTGATGCTCGCCTCGAATTGTTCGGTGAGGCCGGGGAGACCTTCGATGAACTGCTCGACGACGAACGTCATGATCCCGGCGACGATGCCGATCGAACCGATGAGGACGACCAGGACGGCAGCCGACCGCGGCACCCCCTTGCCCTGCAGCCAGTCGACGAGGGGCACCAGCAGCGCCGACGCCAGGAGCGCCAGGCCCACCGGGATGAGGACGGTGTCGAGCCTGGTCACGATGTATCCGAGGGTCAGCAGACCGGCGAAGATGACGAGGAGCCGCCACGTCCACTCGGCCGCCACCCGCACCACCGGGTGCACCGACGCCGAAGGGTGACCCCCGCCCTGTGTTACCGCGGCAGTGTCCGAGCGTTGCTCGTTCGCGTTCACCTGCGGAGCGTATCGAGGTTCGGGCGGCGCCGGGTGCTTCGCGCGGGAAACACGTGCGCAGGGCACGCATATGCGCCGTTTTGGGGACGTGTCCTACGCCACCCGGTACACCCCCCGCTAAATTGAACGGCGTGCGGAAATCCTATAGAGCGATCGCGGCGACGGTCCGCAGCAGATGGCCGCTCTATATGGTTTCGATGCTCCTCGCCAATTTCATCGGCGCCATCCTCGTGTTCGCGTTCGTGCGGTACGGGGTACCGATCCCCGAATCGGCGGCCATCATGGCCGACCGGGTGCGCAACGTCGCGATCTTCGGCGGCTATCTCGCGTTCGCCGCCGTGGTGAGTCTCACGGCCGCCGCGATGATGCTGCGGTCGGTCGTCCGCTGGCAGTTGCGGGGCGGTCCGCCGACGCGCAGCGAGCAGATGTCGGCGCTGCACGCGCCGCTGCGACAGGCGATCGTGCACCTGGTGCTGTGGATCCTCGGCGGCATCATCTTCGTGCTGCTCACCATCACCGAGATGCCGGAACTGGCGGTCGCGGTGATCGTCACCGTCTGCATGGCCGCGACCACCACGTTCGGCTTCACGTACATGCTCGGCGAACGCATCCTGCGTCCGGTGGCCGCCCGCGCGCTCAGCGAGGGCGAGTTCGACAGGACCATGGCCCCCGGCGTCGGTACCCGGATGGCGATGACGTGGGGCCTGGGAACGCTGATGCCCGTCATCGGCATCATCCTGCTGTGCGTGACGCAGATAACCACCGACCTCGTGTTCTCCCCGGACGCGCTCGCGTGGGCGATCATGCTGCTGTCGATCATCGCGATCGCGCAGGCGTTCGCGCTGTCGATGCTGACGGCCAGCCAGATCTCCGACCCGATCAAGCAGCTGCGGCGGGCCATCGAACGCGTCCAGCGCGGCGCCACCGACGTCCGGGTCGAGGTGTTCGACGGCAGCGAGGTCGGCCGGCTGCAGGTCGGGTTCAACCGCATGATGCGCGAGTCGGACGAGCGTCGGCTGCTGCGTGAACTGTTCGGCCAGCACGTCGGCGAGGACGTGGCGCGGCGGGCACTGCAGTTCGGCACCGAACTCGGCGGCGAGACGAGGTTCGTCGCGGTGCTGTTCGTCGACATGGTCGGCTCCACCGGCGCCGCCGCGGAGCGTCCCCCCGGCGAGGTCGTGAACCTGCTCAACGAGTTCTTCCGCGTCGTCGTCGACGTCATCGACCGGCACCACGGCTTCGTCAACAAGTTCATGGGCGACGCGGCGCTCGCGATCTTCGGCGCCCCACTCGACCGCCCCGACGCACCGACGGCGGCGCTGGCCGCGGCCCGGGAGTTGCGGTTCGCGTTGAACGAGATCACCGGCCTCGACGTCGGCATCGGTGTCTCCGCGGGCCTCGCCGTCGCCGGCAACATCGGCGCCGCCGAACGCTTCGAATACACGGTGATCGGAGACCCCGTCAACGAGGCGTCGCGGCTCACCGAACTCGCCAAGCTGCACCCCAGCCGCGTGCTCGCGTCGACGAGTGCCCTGTATTTCGCGGACGACGACGAGCAGGCGCACTGGGAACTCGGCGAACAGGTCCAGCTGCGGGGCCGTCGCCGCAACACCCATCTGGCTTGGCCGGAGGACTATCCGGAGTAATCCGCTACCCGTTGGTTACGCTGGCCAGGTGGCACAGCCTCGATCCGACCCGCCCACTGCCGAGCCTCCTCGGCAGCGAAGCCGATACTGGTGGATCAAATGGCTACTCGGCGCCGGCCTCCTGGCCCTGCTGACCGTCGAGGGAATCTATCTGTGGCCCACACTCAGCGATTCGTGGAAAGCGCTCACCGAGATTCACTGGGGGTGGGTCGCCGCCTGCATTGCAGCCCAGGCCGTGTCCCTGAGCGGGTACGGAGCGGTCCAGCAGCGGTTGCTGCAGGCGGGCGGAGTCGTCGTCAGCCAGCTCAAGTCGGTGTCGGTGATCTACGCGAGCACCGCGATGGCCGTGAGCCTGCCCGCCGGTCAGGTGTTCTCCACCGCCTTCACCTACAAGCAGACCCGCAAGTGGGGAGCCACCCCCATCGTGGCGTCGTGGCAGCTGGCGATCTCGGGCGTGATCGCCGCGGGAAGCCTCGCGCTTCTCGGCGCCGCGGGCGCATTTGCGGTGGGCACCAAGGTGAGTCCGGTCACTCTGGTGCTGTCGCTGGTGGCCGCGTTCGGGTTGTTCTACGCACTGCGATACATCTCACGTAACCCCGACTCGATCGAATCGATCGGGCTGTGGGCGCTCGCCCGGTACAACAAGTTCCGCAAGAATCCGCCCGAAGCCGGCGCCGAGCGGTGGCGGGAGATCCTGAGCCAGCTCGATTCGGTCGAGCTGAGGCGCAAGGATTCGATCATCACGTTCGGGTGGTCGGCGGTGCACCGGCTCGCCGATGTCGCGTGCCTCGGTTTCGCGTGCTGGGCGGTGGGCGCGGAACCGTCGTTCGCGGGTCTGCTGATCGCGTTCGCCGCGGCCAAGGCGGTGGGCAGCATTCCCCTCGCGCCGGGCGGGCTGGGGTTCGTCGACGGCACCCTGATCGCCACACTGACCGCGGCCGGGGCGACCGCGTCGCAGGCGCTCGCGGCCGTGTTCGTCTATCGCGTCGTGAGCTACATCCTCGTCGCACTGGTCGGCTGGGTGGTGTTCCTCATCCTGTTCCGCCACAACCAGCACGAGGACCTGGAGATGGACCTCGAATTCGAGCGCCGTGAGCAGTCGACCCCGAGCACCAACCACACGCAGCACACCACGGACTCCGAGCCCGACTCCCAGCCGTGAGTACTTGTTAACGTCCGGCGGTTAGGAAGTACTCACGGGTGGCAAAGCCGCAAACGCCCGGATCGCCTCCGCCACCACGTCCGGGCGGTCCTCGGGCATCAACGTGTAGCTGTCCTCGACCTCTCGCAGTCGGGCGTTCGGGTACAGCTCGGCGAGTCGCCGACCGTGGTCGCGGGGCATCACCTTGTCCTCGATCGCCCACAGCACGAGGACCGGCCGGTCGAAGTTCCGGTTCGCCTCCGCCCATTCGCGCAGTGTCGACTTGGACGGAAGCGACGTCGTGTACTTGCGCAGGTCGCGCCGCACCCGGCGGTCGGTGGTCGCGGGGCGGAACCAGCCGTCCATCACCGGTTTCGGCACGGGCCGCTTGCTCATCCACCCCCACGCCGCGGGAGCCCGGCGCATCGCCCGGAATCGGAGCGCGTGCATGGTCAGGGCGAGTCCGCCGGGGACCGCCACCGCGAGACCGATCGCGCGACCGGGTATTCCTGGCGGATAGTTGTCGAACGCCTCGCACGGCGTGAGGACGAGGGCCCCGACGCGGCTGGTGTCGCCGAGTGCGATCAGCACCTGCGCGCCGCCCCAGTCGTTCTGCACGAGCGTGACGTCGGCCAGGTCGAGTTTCTCCAGGAACTCGCCGATGAGCAGTCCGAGACCGCGTAGCGAGAGGTCGGCGTCGGCGCGCATCGGGATGCGGTGCGCGCCGAGCGGGAGGGTGGGGAGAATGCAGCGGAAGTCCGGGACGAGGCGCTCCACGACGTGCCGCCACACGGTGCCGTCGATGGTCAGGCCGGAGATGAACACGAGGACGGGGCCGTCGCCGCCGGTGTCGTCGTACTCGACGGTGCCTGCGGAGAGTTCGATCTTTTTCATGGCGCTCACTCCATTTGATAGATCGTTCTACTGAGACTCAGGTTACGATGGGGTGCGCACCGAGCGCAACGGTCGGAGGCAGAAAAAGTGAACGACACCAAGGCCCGGATCCTCGGCACCAGCAGCGACCTCTTCCGTCGCAACGGCTACACCGGGACCGGACTCAAGCAGGTCGCGGCGGAGGCCCGCGCGCCGTTCGGGTCGATCTACCACTTCTTCCCGGGCGGAAAGCAGCAGCTCGGCGAGGAGGTCATCCGCACGTCGGGCGAGGAGTACGCGCGGCTGGTGTTCTCCATCCTCGACGCCCATCCCGACATCCTGGAGGGGATCGAGGTCGGGTTCCGGCTGGCCGGCGAGACCCTGGTGGCCACCGATTACGCGGACGCCTGCCCCATCGCCACGGTCGCGCTCGAGGTCGCGAGCACCAACGAGGTGCTCCGCGTCGCCACGGCGGATGTGTTCACGAGTTGGATCGACTCCGGCAGCGCCCTGTTGCGGGCGCGCGGGTTCGGTGAGGCCGATGCGAGGCGCCTGATCCTGGGGTTCGTGACCAGCCTCGAGGGGGCGTTCGTCCTCGCCCGCGCGCTCCGCAGCACCGAACCGCTCGACGCGGCCGGGGCCACCGTGCTCGCCGCCGCGCGCGCCTGCCTCCCCCCACGTGAGTGAGAAAGCGTCCCCGGACACGCTTTGCCGCTCACGTGCGGGGTGGGTGAATCGATCGGGCGGAACGCCGCGTCGACGCCACCTCTAGGCTGGCCGTGTGAAGAAGTACCTCCCCGCGCTCGCCCTGGATGTCGTCCTCGTCATCGTGTTCTGCGCGATCGGCCGCCAGAGCCACGACGAAACCAACGCCCTGACAGGCCTGGCGACCACGGCCTGGCCGTTCCTGTCCGGTCTGGCGGTCGGCTGGCTCGCGACCGTCGCGCTATACCGCGACAAGTTCGACGCGTTCCTCATCGTCCCGACGGGCATCGTGGTGTGGTTGTCGACGCTCGTGGTGGGCATGCTGTTGCGCATCGTGAGCGGCCGAGGCGCCGAGATGCCATTCCCGTTGATAGCCGCTCTGAGCTTGGCCCTGTTCCTCCTCGGCTGGCGTGCCCTCGCGAAGATCGTGACGAAGGCGCGCGCCACCACCTGATCGCGGGCGAATCCACCCCGACGGCACCCGAACTTCCGCTCGAGGTGAGACAGTTTTCCCATGAGTGACACCATCGATCCGGCCCGGGACGAGCGGCGGTCCGACCGCGGTTTCTTCGGCCAGCCGTTCGCCCTCGCGAACCTGTTCGGCGTCGAGATGTGGGAGCGATTCTCCTTCTACGGGATGCAGGGCATCCTGATCTATTACCTCTACTATTCGGCCGCCGACGGCGGTCTCGGAATCGCCGAATCGTCCGCTACCAGTATCGTCGGCGCCTACGGCGGCACGGTGTACCTGTCCACCATCCTGGGAGCGTGGGTCGCGGACCGTCTCCTCGGCTCCGAACGGACCCTGTTCTACAGCGCCATCCTCGTCATGCTCGGCCACATCGCCCTGGCGGTGTTCCCGGGACTGTGGGGTGTGGGCATCGGCCTGGTCTGTGTCGCGTTCGGCAGCGGTGGGCTCAAGGCCAACGCCACGTCCCTGGTCGGCGATCTGTACGACGAGCAGGACGAGCGCCGCGACGCCGGGTTCTCCATCTTCTACATGGGTATCAACCTGGGTGCCCTGGTCGGCCCGCTGCTGACGGGCTGGGCGCAGGACGCCATCGGGTTCCATGCCGGCTTCGCGCTGGCCGCGATCGGTATGGCGCTCGGACTGATCCAGTACACGCTCGGCCGCAAGCACCTCCGGGGTGTCGGCGCCGAGCCGACCAACCCGCTCCCCCACGACCAGCGCACCAAGTGGATCGCGATCGGCGCCGGCGCGGTGATCGTGATCGCCGCCCTGTCACTCACCGGAGTGATCACCGCTGCCAACATGTCGGACATCGTCGTCGGTCTCACCATCGTCGCGGCGATCGGCTATTTCGCGGTCATGCTGACGAGTCGCCGCATCACGGCCGTCGAGCGCAGCCGCGTCTACGCGTTCATTCCGATGTTCATCGCCAGCGCGGTGTTCTGGTCGCTGTTCCAGCAGCAGTTCACCACCGTCGCCGTGTACTCGGACAAGCGACTCGACCGCAACCTGTTCGGCTGGGACTTCCCGCCGTCGTGGGTGCAGTCCATCAACCCGGTCTTCATCATCATCTTCGCGGGTGTGTTCGCGGCCGCGTGGACGAAACTCGGCCCCCGTCAGCCGTCGTCGCCGATCAAGTTCGCGGCGGGCACCATCATCATGGGTCTGGCGTTCCTGGCGTTCATCCCGATGTCGGGTGGCGGCGCGAACAGCGCACCGCTGCTGGGTCTGGCCGGCATTCTCCTGCTGTTCACGTTTGCGGAACTGCTGCTGTCGCCGGTGGGCCTGTCGCTGTCGACCAAGCTGGCGCCCGAGGCGTTCCACACGCAGATGGTGGCGTTGTTCTTCCTGTCCGTCGCGCTGGGCACGGCGATGGCGGGCACCCTGGCCAAGTACTACGACGAGAACAACGAGGTCCCGTACTTCACTGCGGTCGGGCTCGGCTCGATCGCCGTGGGTGTGCTGCTCGCCATCGGGGCGCCGTGGATCAAGCGTCTGATGAAGGGCGTGCACTGAGATCTTCTGCGCGGAGAAGCCGTCTCAGCGCAGCCACAGCCACACGGCCAAGCCGAATCCCGCCATCGCGATGACGACGCGGAGGACGGACGGCGGTATCCGCCTGACCACGGGCGGACCGCACCAGCCACCGGCCAGGGCGCCGATCGCCATCGCGGCGGCGGCGCCCCAGTGGACGGGGCCGAAGGCCGCGAACCCGATCGCAGCGACCAGGTTCGCGACGCCGAGGAGAAAGCTCTTCAGAATGGTGGCGCGCCAGATCGTCTCCGACGTGAGGATCAGGGCGATGGCCAGGAAGATGACGCCGGCGCCCGCACCGAAGTACCCGCCGTAGATGGCGACGACGAACAGTGACACCGAATAGGTGCGGGGCATGTCCCGTTCGCCCGCCAGCGCGCGTAGCCGGGGTTGCAGCAGTAGCGCCAGCGCGGCGAACGCGACCATGAACGGGACGATCGCCTCGAACGACCCTGCGGGCGCCAGCAGCAGGATGCCCGCTCCGACCAGGCCGCCCGCAGCCGAGTACAGCGCCCACCGCCACAGCTTGGGACCGGTGTCGGCGACCTCCCGCGTCGAGTTGGACAGTGCGCCGACGCCGACTGCCACCATCGCGACCGTGTTGGTCACGTTGGCGGTCACGGGCGGCAGACCGACGGCGAGGAGTGCGGGATACGACACGATGGACGCCAGGCCGGTGACGAACCCGACCAGTCCGGCGAAGAACCCCGCTACGACGAGAAGACCGATATCAAGCAGGGACACAAGGTAGAAACTTACCCTTGCTCACTTACTCCCTCAGCGCGGACGCTCCCCGCCTTGTCAGTTCGCCGGCTTCGCCATCTCACGGAAGAGCATGTCGGTCATCTTCACCGCGCGGTCGCCACCGTCGGCGTCGGCGACGAAGACCGCAAAGGCCAGGTCGCCGCGTGAGCCGTAGAACCAGCGGTCGTCGCCGCTCGCACCGTTCATGCCCATGAGGTCCGGGTAGCCGTTGAGGTACGACGCCCCGCCCCGCACCACGTTGTCGCGCATCATGCCCCGCAACTGGTCGTTGACGTTCGCAGGAAGCGGCTGAGCGGCCACGTCGGTGGTGCCCGGCTGCCCCTGGACGATCATCGGCGCGGGCGCGCTGCCCCGTGCGATCGACGCGGCCAGCATGGCCATCCCGAACGGCGTGACGGCGGGCAGGTCGCTGTCCTTGCGGTTCATCACCTGGTTCATGCCCGACTGGTCGGCGGTGAAGACTGCGGTCTGATGGTCGAGGCCGGGGATCTTGTAGTTCATGCCGAGCCCGAGCTGATTGCCCGCTTTCTCGATGTCCTCGATCGACAGCGAGGACGGGTCGACGCCCTTCTGCAGTCCGGCGGCCTTCTTCACCAGGTCGAGGTTCGATCCGGCGTTGTAGAGACCTTGGAACGCGATGGGCCCCTGCTCCATCGCCTGGTTGTTCTGCGCGGCGGCCAGCACGGCGCCGGAGGACGGCTGGATCGCGACGATCGCCGCGGGGGTTCCGACGCTGACGACGGCTTCCTCTGCTGCCAGCTGCAGGTGGGAGTCCACCGTCGCGACGATGTCCGGTCCGGGCGGGCCCTGGAAACCGGCCTGCGGAATGAGCGTGCCGTCGGGGTCGACGAGGTGGACGGCCCAGCCGGCCGTCGCGTCCCGGTTCGCCTGCCACACCTTGCGCAGCGGATCCAGCAGCGGCGTCGTGATGCGCCGATCCGACGTGATGAGCTTCGGCGTCTTGATGGTGATCACACCGGGGATCGCGAGATCCTCCTCGAGGAATTGCCAGTCCTGGTCGCGCAACAGCACGGCGGTGACCTGCTGGCCGGGTTTGTCAGCCATCTCCGCCATCATCGAGTCGGCCGTCACGAGGGGAGCCACCGGCTCGAGGACCTCCGCCAGCCGCCGGGTGGTCGCGACCGGGTCGGGCATCGTCGCGGGATCGAGGGTGACCGAGTTGATGGTCTGCTCGTTCATGAGCAAACCGCCGAGTGCGTCGAAGACCCGCGGCGGCGCGGCGTCCGTCCGGTCGTAGCGGACCACCCGACCGTTGCCCAGGTCGGGCGCGAGGATCGACGGATCCCAGGAGATGCGCCAGCCGACGGACAGGTTCCGCACACCGCCCTGAACCTGGTAGCTCCAGTCCTTGCCCTCACCGAAATGCCAAGCGGCACCGACGGTGAAGAAGCCGGAATCCGAGCCGAGATCCATGAACTGGGTCACGTCGAACGTGGCGTCCTCGGGATGGAGGCCGTCGAACATCTGCTGAATCGCCGTCTCCGCGGCGTTGGGATAGGAGGTCTGCGCTGCAGCGGCAGCGGCATCGCCCTCGTTGAGTGCGTTGACGAAATCGTCGACGACCGACTGCGCGGTCGCTTCCTCTTTCGAGAGCACGCACGACGCCAGAATTACCGCCAGAACGACACCCGACGTCAGGGCGATCACGTATCGGTTACGGCGGCCAAGCGATCGTCCATTCCCCATGTCCACCATCTTGCTTTCAGTCACATGCGTAACAAGCACCATTTGCCTACGAAGGAGTTACGGTTGAGCCACAACTTATCCCCGAACAGCAACGCGTGAACGGGTTTATCGAAGAAAACGCCCCGCAGCCTGCACAGCAGGGGCCGAACTGTCACCTGTTGCAATAAAGACGGCAAATGCTAGGTCGTCCTTGATTCCGACGAACCAGCCGTGAGCGGGACCACTTCCGGACTCGGCCGTGCCCGTTTTGCCGAGAAGTCCCGGAATGTCCTGCAGCGCAGTAGCGGTACCTCCCGTCACAGTTTCGCGCATCATCGTCCGGAGGTCGGCGGTGACGTTCGCAGGCACGGCGGGCGCCGTCTTGTCGGCGGTGCCGGGCTGTCCCTGCACGATCGTCGGCGCCGGCGTCGAACCGTCCGCGATCGATGCGGCCACCATAGCCATCCCGAACGGCGACGCAGTCACCTGCCCCTGCCCGATACCGGACTCGACCCGGGCGGCGGGACTGTCGGCGATGGGCACGTTGCCGGTGACGGTGGTCAGTCCGGGCGTGACGTAGTCGACGCCGAGCCCGAACTGCAGCGCGGCCTTCTGCAGGGCGTCGGGCGGCAACCCGACCGCGAGCCGTCCCATGGTGGTGTTGCAGGACCTGGCGAACGCGGTGTGCAACGGGACCGCACCGAGGTCGAATTCGTCGTCGTTGGGGATCTGCCTGCCCTCGATGTTCTCGGTGCCGGGGCAGGGCAGGACGGTGTCCGGGGTGGCGGCACCGGCCTGCAGCGCGGCGGACGTCGTCACCGTCTTGAACGTCGATCCCGGTGGGTAGAGGCCGGTGAGCGCGATCGGTCCGAGCGCGTCGGCGGGGGCGTTCTGCGCGACCGCGAGGACCTCCCCTGTGGAGGGTCGGAGTGCGACGATCGCGGCCTGCTGCGGCACGTCGGCGAGCGCCCGCTCGGCGGCCATCTGCATCGGGAGGTCGAGGGTCGTCGCGATGTCGGGGGCGTCGGGGCCCTGTTGACCGGCGACGGTCTTCGCCGAACCGTCCTGACCGACCAGTTGCACCGCCCAGCCCGCGGACGCGTCCTGCCCCTGCTGCCACAGGTCGCCGAGCCCCGCCAGGGTGGGCGAGGCCAGCGCCTTGTCCGTGCTGAGCAGCCGGGTCTGCGGGGCGAGCGTGACTCCGGCGAGTTGCCGCAACTGCGGTTCGATCGGCGCCAGGTCCTCGGCCCGCAGCGAGATAGCCGTGACCGGTTTGCCCTGGGCGCCTGCCAGATCCTGCTGGAGCGTGGCCGCGGTGATGGTCGGCGCGATGGGCGACAGCAACGACGCGACCGCCGCGGTGTCGGCGCCCTGGTCGAGGTTGACCAGCGTGACGACCTGTTGCTCGAGGATCGGGGTGCCACCGGCGGCGAGGACCTTCGGCGGTGTGCCGGTCGTGGTGGTGTATCGGACGGTGGTGTCGTCGGTGAGTCCGGGTGCGAGCACGGCCGGGTCCCAGACGATCTTCCAGTCGTCGCCGTCCTTGGTGGCGTTGCCGGTGGTGCTGTACTTCCATTCCTGCCCCGGGGCGAACGGCCAGGTCACATCCATGGTGAACGTTCCGCTCTCGTCGCCCGACTCCTGCACGTCGGTGCGGGTGTACGTGCCGTCCCGGTTTCCGAGCCCGTCGTACATGGCCGTGATCGCGGCGGTGGCGGCGGCCGGGTCGGTGGTGAGCGCGGAGGCAGCCTGCACGTCGTCGCTGTTCAGGGCTTCGGCGAACTGCTGTGACACGGTGTCGGGCTGGTCCGGTCCGAAGAGTCCGCAGGCGGAGAGCACCGTCGCGAGGACGGCGATCCCGGCGGTCGCCTTCCGGGTAGGGGTGGGACGGATGGGGCTGTGACGAACGGTTGAGGTGCGCACGGACTCGATCATGCCTGACGTGGTGGCGCGCTTCGAATAATGGGTGTAATCATGTAATCAGTGCTGCATCACGGTGATCGTGGCACCCGGCTCCCAGGAGGACGCCATGAGAAACGCACAAGGTCCGGGCCCCCGCCGCTTCGGCCGCCCCGGTGGATGGCAGCAGGCGGACGTCCCCGACGCGAGCAACGCGGCCGAGTGGTTCGCCGGCCGCCTCCCCGACGACTGGTTCACCGGCCCCGCGACCGTCGAGGTCGACCGGGAGGAGATCGTGGTGGTCGGCGAGTTGCCGCCCGTCGAGTCCGCCGAGTCCGGTTCCGACGCCGCGATCGACGGGCG
Organism: Rhodococcus sp. NPDC057014; assembly: GCF_042673295.1. Taxonomy (NCBI): domain Bacteria; kingdom Bacillati; phylum Actinomycetota; class Actinomycetes; order Mycobacteriales; family Nocardiaceae; genus Rhodococcus; species Rhodococcus sp. NPDC057014. The sequence continues at coordinate 14,960 of NZ_JBHUSF010000054.1, read as the reverse complement.
TATCTCGCGATTCCGCGAAACGACCCGGGCCGATCGGATGCGCATCGCGGACGAGGCCGAGCGTCGCTACGGGCGCAAGGTCGCGTGGGGCGTCAGCCTCGACGACCACAAGACGCTGTTCACCCACCTCGCGGTTCCGGTGATGACCCGCCTCCGCCAACCCGAACGCAAGGTCCTCGACACGCTCGTCGACGCCGGCGTGGCGCGGTCGCGGTCGGACGCGCTGATGTGGACGGTGCGTCTGGCAGGCCAGCACAGCGAACAGTGGCTGGCCGAACTGCGCGAGGCCATGGCGAAGGTGGACGAACTCAGGGCCGACGGCCCCCAGATTTAATTCGATTGCGCGGGCATCGGCGGCGTCCTATCGTGAACGTCACCGATGCGCACCGGGCGCGTCAGACAGAGGGGAACGGTCCATTGCTCCTGACGAGGTAGTCACGCGAGTCTTCATCCGCACACACCTCGGGAGTACCCCATGGCCCAGTCATATCTGTCCCTGTCCGACCTCACGTTCACCTGGCCGGACGGCGAGCCTGTCTTCGACGGCCTCGACGCCGTCTTCGGCCCCGGTCGCACCGGCCTGGTCGGTCTCAACGGCTCCGGAAAATCGACGCTGCTCCGGCTGATCGCCGGGCGCCTGCGCCCCGACCGCGGGTCGGTGACGGCGCAGGGCGAGGTGGCGTACCTGCCGCAGGACATCACGCTCGACCCCACGCTGAAGATCGACCGGATCCTGGGCATCGACGATCTTCGGGCGGCGTTGCACCGCATCGAGTCCGGCGAGGGCACGCCCGAGGATTTCGATGCGGCGACCGGCCGCTGGGACATCGAGGAGCGGGCCGTGTCGACCCTGCACCGGCTCGGTCTCGAGCGGGTGCTCGGCAGCACGTCCGACCTCGACCGCACCGTCGGCACCCTGTCGGGCGGTGAGACCGTGCTACTCGGTCTCACCGCGCAACTACTGAGGGAGCCGGAGGTGCTGCTCCTCGACGAGCCCACCAACAACCTCGACGGCGCGTCCCGCAGCAAGCTCTACGAGGTGGTGCAACAGTTTCCGGGCACGCTGCTGGTGGTCAGCCACGATCGCGCCCTGCTCGACCTCATGACGTCCGTCGCGGAACTGCGCGGCGGCGAGATCCGCATGTTCGGCGGCAACTTCAGCGCCTACCGGGAGATCGTCGAGGCGGAGCAGGAGGCCGCCCGGGCCGCGGTGCGCGACGCCCGCAGCGACGTGCAGAAGCAGAAGCGGGAACTCGTCGAGGCACGCATCAAGATCGACCGGCGTAAGCGGTACGGGCAGAAGATGTTCGAGAACAAGCGCGAGCCGAAGATCGTGATGGGGCTGAGGAAGCGGCAGGCGCAGGAGTCAGCGGGAAAGCTGCGGAACAATCACATCGCGAAGGTCGACGAGGCGCGGGAGTCGTTGACGGAAGCGGAGAGTGCCCTGCGGGACGACCGCGAGGTGCGCATCGACCTGCCCGCCACGGAGGTGTACTCGGGTCAGGAGGTGGTCTCCGTCCGGGACCTGAGCCTGCGCAGCGGCCAGCGGGTGACGCTGGACGTGGTCGGCCCCGAGCGGATCGCCCTCGTCGGGCGCAACGGCGTCGGGAAGACGACCCTGCTCGACGCCGTCGTGGCTGCGGGACCGCGGGTTCCGTTCAAGGCCCTGCCGCAGCGGCTCGACGTGTTCGACGAGTCGCTGACGGTCGCCGAGAACGTGGCCGCGGCGGCGCCGCACGCGTCGCAGGAGCAGATCCGCGCCCAGCTGGCCCGGTTCCTGTTCCGGGGCAACGATTCCGATGTTCTCGCGTCGGCGTTGTCGGGCGGGGAACGGTTGCGGGCCGCCCTCGCGACCATCCTGCTGGCCGTGCCCGCCCCGCGTCTGCTGCTGATGGACGAGCCGACGAACAACCTCGACCTGCCGAGCCTCGCACACCTCACGCAGGCGCTGCGCAGCTACCGCGGTGCGCTGATCGTGGTCAGCCACGACCGGCAGTTCCTCCACGACATCGGTGTCACCCGGTGGCTGGAATTGACCGGAGAGGGCCCCCGGCCTTGTGCGCCTTTCCGGTAGTCCCGGCAACCGGAAAGGCGCACGGGCGAAGCCTATTCGGCCACGCCGATGTCTTCGTGCCACAGTGCGGGCCTGCTCTCGATGAATTCGGCCATGAGGTCGATGCAGTGCTGATCGCGCAGGACGGTCACGTCGACGCCGTTCTCGCGGAGCCATTCGTGGCCGCCGGTGAACGTGACGCTCTCCCCCACGACGATCGCGCCGATGTTGAACTGCCGGACCAGTCCGCTGCAGTACCAGCACGGCGACAGGGTGGTCACCATGATCGTCGAGCGGTAGTCGCGCTGGCGTCCGGCGGCGCGGAACGCGTCCGTCTCGCCGTGGACGGACGGGTCGCCGTGCTGGACCCGCCGGTTGCGGCCGCGGCCCAGCAGGGTTCCGTCGCCGGCGAACAGCGCGGCCCCGATCGGGATTCCGCCTTCCCGTTTGCCGAGTTCCGCCTCGGCGATCGCGACGGCCAGCAGTTCCTCGGGGTCGAGCGCGGGGTTCGGGGGAATCGGCATGCCACCAGTATCGCCCCCGGCCCGTGCGCCCGAGTGCCGTCCGCGAAGGACGTGATGCAGACTGGGCGGGTGCAGCACGCTACCAATCCCGTCGACGGCGTCCGGATCGCGTACCGGACCGTCGGCGAGGGCGAGCCCCTGGTTCTTCTTCACGGCACGGCCCTGTCCCACGCGATCTGGCGCGGTTTCGGTTACGTCGCCGCGCTGCGTGATCGGTACCGGCTGATCCTGGTCGATCTGCGGGGCCACGGGCGCAGCGACAAGCCGCACGACGAGGACGCGTACGCGATGGATCTGCTCCGCGGCGACGTCCTGGCGGTCCTCGACCACCTGGCCCTTCCCAGCGCGCACGTGCTGGGGTATTCGCTCGGCGGCCGGGTCGCGCTGGCGTTGGCGGTCGGCGCGCCCGAACGTCTGGAGAGCCTGATCGTCGGCGGTGGCAGCAGCCTCCCGCAGGCCGGCGCGTTCGACCGGCTGTTCTTCCCCGGCTGCATCGACGTCCTCGAACGGGACGGCATGGAGGCGTTCCTGGGGCAGTGGAATGCCCGGCGCGCGTGGCCGATCGACGCCGGGACGCGGGCCGCGTTCCTGGCGAACGACGCGAAGGCGCTCGCCGCGTACATGCGTCGTTCCGGTGTGGAGCCCGGAGTGGACGACGACGTCCTGCGCCGGATCGCCGTCCCCACCCTGCTGTTCGCCGGTTCGAACGATGCCGAGCGGATCGGCGACACCCGGCGGGTGGCGGCGCTGATTCCCGGTGCGTCGCTGACGATCCTGCCCGGTTTCGACCATTCGACGGCGGTGGCCGCGAGCACCGAGGTGCTCGCGACCGTGGAGCCGTTCCTCGCGGCGGTGTGACCGCTACACCCATTCGACCAGTTGGATGATCACCCCGTTCGGGTCACTCATCTGGAAGTAGCGTTCGCCCCACGGCTCGGTTTCGATGGGCGTCACGATCGGGACGCCCTCCGCCTGCAGCCGCTCGTATTCGCCGTCGATGCCGTCGACGACGAGTGCGATCAGCAGCCCCTGGCCGGCGTCACCGGCGATCCGCGCGGGTTTGAACGTCTCCAGTCCGGTCTTCAGGAAGACCAGATTGAAGCCGACGTCCGCACGCTTCAGCGACACGAAGCCCTCGGCGGCCATCTCCTCGACGAAGCCCAGGTGGGACTTGGCGAATTCGGCCGACGCGACGGGGTCTGCGACGTTCAGCGACAGTGCGCTCGCGGTGACCTTCACGGTGGTGTCCTTTCGTTGACGACACCCCCCTAACGTACGCCGTACGACATTTGTTCCCGGGGCCGGACCTCACATCGCCAGCAGGCCCTTCGCGATGTGCGTCACCTGGATCTCGTTGCTGCCGGCGTAGATCATCAGCGACTTCGCATCGCGCGCGAGTTGCTCGACCCGGTACTCGGCCATGTACCCGTTGCCGCCGAACAACTGCACCGCCTCCATCGCCACCTCGGTGGCGGCCCGCGAGGAGTAGAGCTTCATCGCCGACGCCTCCGCGAGGCTCACCCGATCCCCCGCCGCGGTGCGCTCGATGGCGTTGAAGACCATGTTCTGCACGTTGATGCGCGCGATCTCCATCTCGGCGAGCTTGAGTTGGACGAGCTGGAACTGGGCGATCTCCTTGCCCCACAGCTTGCGGGACCTGGCGTAGTCGACGCAGAGCCGGTGACACTCGTTGATGATGCCGAGCGACAGCGACGCGATGCCGATCCGTTCGGCCGCGAAGTTCTCCTTCGCGCTGGACTTGCCGTCCGACGTGCCGCCGTCCTCCGTCTCGCCGAGCAGACGGTCACGGGTGACGCGCACGTTGTCGAAGAACAGTTCCCCGGTGGGCGAGGAGTTCATGCCCATCTTCTTGAACGGCGCACCCTGGGTGAGCCCGTCCATGCCCGCGTCGAGGACGAAGGCGAGCACCTTCCGGTCGCGGCGGTCGACGGACGAGTCCCCCTCGTCGAGTTTCGCGTACACGACGATGACGTCGGCGTAGGGACCGTTGGTGATGAACGTCTTCTGCCCGTTGAGGATGTAGTCGTCGCCGTCGCGGCGCACGTAGGACTTCATGCCGCCGAACGCGTCCGAGCCGGAGTCGGGCTCTGTGATCGCCCACGACCCGACCTTCTCGAACGTGACCAGGCCGGGCAGCCAGCGCTCCTTCTGCGCCAGCGTCCCGCGACTGCGGATGGTGCCCGCCGCCAGCCCGAGGCTCACCCCGAGCGAGGCGACGAGCCCGAGGCTGACGCCCGCCAGTTCGGCGTTCATGATGACGCCCATGCTGCCCGCGCCGCCGAGGCCGCCGGATTTCTCCTCCTTCGCGCCGGATGCCGCGTCGCCGCTGCGTTCGCGGTCCAGGGATTTCGTGAGCGCCTCCCGGGCCATCTCGTCCAGGCCGAAGGTGGCGAAGAGTTTGCGGATGATGTCGAACGGAGGCAGCTCGCCGGTCTCCAGCTTGTCGACGTGCGGTCGAATCTCCTTGTCGATGAAGCCGCGGATCGCGTCGCGGAACATCAGGTCGGTATCTGACCACTCATACATGCCGGGCACTCCAGTCGCCGAGAGACAAAAGGTTTGCCGCAAATATAGAACACGTTCCTATTCTTGGACAGGTGTCATGCCGAGCCACCGTCCGTGCCACTGATCCCGAGCCACTCCGACCGCAGCCGGTCGAGGGTGCCGTCCGCGGCCAGGGCGCGCTGCGCCGACTCGATGGCCTCACGCAGTGCGTGATCACCCGTGCGGACCGCGACGGCGATCTCCTCGCGGGAGATTCCCCGTTCGACCACCTCCACGCGCGGGCGGTCCCGGACCAGCCAGGTGAGGACCGGCGCGAGTTTCATGACGGCGTCACACCCGCCCGAGGACAGGTCGTCGAGGGCCTGTCCGATCCGGTCGTACGCGTACACCCGGATCGCGCCCGCGCGGCCCTCCGCGACCAGGCGCTCCACGATCGGCTGACTGGTGTTGCCGTGCTGGACACCGACGGTCAGGCCGAGCAGGTCGTCGACCCCGCGCACGCCCGGATGCCGGGACGTGTCGACGGCCAGGGACTGACCCGACACGAGGTACGGGGCGCAGAAATCGGCGCGCTCCCGCCGATCCGGCGTCACGGTGGTTCCCGAGGCGATGCAGTCGAATTCGCCGCCCGCCAGTGCGTCGAAGATGCCGTTGAAGTCGGTGCCCCGGTACGGGACGAGCGACCAGTCGAGGCCGAGTTCCCGCGCGAGCGCCCGCGTGAACTCGACGTCGAAACCGGCAGGCGCCGCACCGTCGCGGAACTCGAACGGCGGGTCGGGCAGGGCCGACCCCACCCGCAGTACCTTCGCTGCCGCCGTCATGTCGCCCCTCTCCACCGCGAGGTGTTCTTACGAACCGATCAGCCCCAACCGCTGTGCCAGCCACGGCAATTCCTTCTCCAACCCGGCGGACCACACGGCGAAGCTGTGCCCGCCCGGCACTTCCACGTACTGCACGTCCATGCCGGCGTTCTTCGCGGCCTGATAGACCTTCTGCGCCCCCGGCTTGTAGGCGTCGTCGTCGCTGCCGATCACGAAGACCCCGGCCGTGTCCGGGTACTTGTTCGACGCCATCAGGTCGAGCGGGTTGACCTTCTCGAACGCCGCCTCGTCACCGCCGAAGCCGTCGTCGAGGGTGCGCTGGTGGTCACCGAGCGTGGGTGCTTCCTGACCCGAGATGTCGAGGAACGTCGGGTACACGTCGGGATAATTGGTGGCCATCTGCAGCGAACAGGTGCCGCCGTAGGACAGGCCGCCGATGGCCCATGCCTCGGGGTCCGGGTTCACCTGCAGGTTCGACTTCACCCAGGCCGGAACGTCCTTCGCCAGATAGGTGGCCACGTTGCCCAGTTTCGAGTCGACGCACAGCGGGTTCGCGATCTGCGAACCGGTGCCGTCCGCCACCACCACGATCGGAGCCAGCCCGTCGTGTTTCGCGGCGAACTCGTTCATCGTGGTGGCGAGTTTGCCTCCGGCGAACCAGTCCTCGGGCGCGCCGGGCTGACCGGCCAGCATCACGAGCACGGGCAGCAGCGGGCGCGGGTTGGCGAAGTAGGCGGGCGGGAGGTAGATCTCGGCGTCGCGGGCGGCGAACCCCGACGCCGTCCCGGGAACGGGCGCCGTCAGGACCCGCCCCTCGCTGGGCATCCCGGGCGGGGCCGTCCACGACGCGTCGAGCGGCGTTCCCGTCACCACGTTCTCGGTGGCGCTGCCGAGGTCGTTCATCTGGACCCGGTCGAACGGTTCCGCCCCGAATGCGGTGCCCACCGTGGGGTAGGCGTCGAACACCAGGTTGATCTGCGTCGCCGATGCGAGGAGGACGGCGACGACGGCGAGCACCGACACGACGGCGGACTTCACCGTCCGGCCGGCGCGGATCCGCGGCACGAGCAGGACGATCGCGAAGAGCCCCAGACCGATCCACACGTAGATGGACATCTCGATGGGGTCGGGGAACGGCCGGAGAACCTTCTCGACCATCACGTACAGGACGACGGTGACGACCACCGCCACGGCCAGGCAGATCGGAATCGCCTTCCTGCGGTACCACGGGGCGCGGGCGGCGAGCAGCCACACGCCGCCGAGCGCACCGATTACCGTGAGGATCCAGGGCAGGGGCCCGGTGATCACGCTGAGGTCGCTGAGCCAGTCCACCTCACGAAGCCTAGAGCGCGAACCAGCGCCGCGTCGGCGAGTCGGAGCGACCGGTAAAATTGCGCGGGTGACATTCATCAAGGTGTGCGGCCTGCGTGACGAGGCCTCCGTCGATCTGGCCGTGCGCCTCGGTGTGGACGCCGTGGGTTTCGTGTTCGCCGACAGCGTCCGCCGGATCTCCCCCGGCGACGCCGCGCCGCTGGTCCGCCGGGTCACCGGTCACACCGTCGCGGTCGGTGTGTTCAAGGGGAGTTCCGTCACGGAGGTGATCGAGATCGCCGCCGCGGCCGGGCTCGGCACCGTCCAGGTGCACGACCTGACCTCCGCCGACGACGTCACCCGGTTGCGGGAGGCGGGGCTCCGCGTGATCCGTGCCGTCGTCGCCGGTGACACCTCGGGCGATTTCGGAGCAGACCGCGTCCTCGTCGACGGGGCCACCGCCGGGGCCGGGGTGCCCTGGGACTGGGCGAACCAGAGCAGACCCGACGGCGAATGGATCCTCGCCGGCGGTCTTCATCCGGGCAACGTGCGCGCCGCCGTCGACGCGACCGGCGCGTGGGGTGTCGACGTGTCGAGCGGGGTCGAATCGTCCCGCGGGGTGAAGGATGCGGCGTTGATCGAGCAGTTCGTCGCCGCCGTGCGGTCCGGCGACTGAATCAGTTGATTCAGCCCGGCATCCCGGCCACGGAATCCTCCACGTCCCACGACGCGAGCACCGTCCGGATACCGACGACCAGCGCGAGCGGCTGATCGATCATCACGTGGTGTCCGGCGTCGGGGATCTCGACGACCACCGCGGTCGGCCCGAATCGGCTGCGCATGCTGTCCATCATGGCGTCGGTGACGATGCCGTTCTCGGCGCGGAAGTAGGCGAGACGGCAGCGCGGGTCGGACGCTCCCAGATGGCCGCTGCCCTCGCGGGAGAAGAACGAGGAATCGAACTTCCACGACCACCCGCCGTCCACCTCCTCCATCGAGGTCTCCGCGACGTGGCGCAGGACGGCGGGCACCGCGGTGTCCTGCGGCGGGACGAACCGGAACCGCTCCAGCGCCACCTCCCGGGACGGGTAGACCTTCTTCGGACCGAATGCCCGCTGTTTCCGCGCTTCTTCCTCTTCCGGCGTGCGCGCGAGGACGGGCGAATCGATCAGCTGGACACCGGCCAGGTCCTCGCCGAACAGTTGCGCGGCCACGTACGACACCATTCCGCCCATGCTGTGCCCGACCAGTACCGGCGGCCCCGAGATGCCCGCCGGTTTGGCGACGGCCAGGGCTTCCTCCGCCCACCGTTCCAATCCGTACTCCTGCCGGCGGTCGCTGTCGCCGTGCCCGGTGAGGTCGAGTGCGACGACGCGGCGGCCCGTGGCCAGCATGGGTGCCACATGGTCCCACCACCGGCTGTGGGCGGCGCCGCCGTGGACGAGCACGAGCCCGGGCGTGCCCGTCGGGCCCCACGCGCGGTAGTGGACCTCCGCACCGGCGACGTCCACCCGGCCGATGTCGACCGGGGCCGCCACTGCCGTGGTGAACCACTGGGGCGCGTCCGACTGCTCGTTGCTCATTCACCGAACATACCGACCACGGGCGGACGCTCTCGGCCGGCCTACAGAAGGTCCAGCATGGCCGCGACCGCGCGTTCGACCACCGGGAACCTGTCCGGGGCCAGATCGTGCCGGGCGCCCTCGAGTTCGACGAGCGTCGTCGGGGCGGGGATCAGTGCGAGTGCCGACCGCATTTCGCCGGGGGTCGCGAACGGGTCCTTCGACCCGTGCACCACCACGGCCGGGGTGTGGAGGCCGGGCAGGTGCTCGGTGCGGAGTTTCTCCGGCTTGGCCGGTGGATGCAGCGGGTACGACAGCAGGAGCAGGGCGTCGACGAGACCCGGGCGCTCCGAGGCGAGCATGGACGCCTGACGCCCGCCGTACGAGTGCCCGCCCGCCCACACCGGCGCCGGCACCAACTCCCGCATCACGGCCACCGCGGCCGCGACGCCCTCCCGGTCCTCCGCTGCCTTCGACGGGTGCGGCGGGCCCGACGCGCGGCGCTGCCGGAACGGGAGGTCGAACCGCAGGACCGCCACCCCCCGCCGCACGAACCCCTCGGTCACGGCCAGCAACAGCTTTGTGTCGCAGTCACTTCCTGCCCCGTGTGTCAGGACCAGCCCGGCCGACGCGTCTCCCGCGGGGCGGTGGAGTCGTCCGCGCACGCCGTCGCGTTCCAGCAACTCGCTCATGCGGTTCACGGTAGTGGAATGCAGGGTACTTCCAGCACTCCGGCTGCCGGTCCTGCCTGCCGGACCTGCCCGTTTGATTGCGATTGGCTCACGGTCTGTTTGCCGGGTTTGCGGGCTGGGTACTTCAACAACACGACTGCTGGGAGTAGCCAATGGACACCATGACCATCATCTGGATCATCGTCGCGATCGTCGTCGTACTCGCCGTGGCCGCGCTGCTCATTGCGGCGTCCCGCAAGCGCAACGCGCGCCGCCACCAGGAGGCCGACAGCATCCGCGCCAAGGCGCAGGAGCAGACATCCGTCGTCGAGAAGCGCGAAGCGCTGGCCGAGGAGACCGCGGCCAATGCACGGAAGGCCCAGGCAGAAGCGGAAGCGAAAGCCGCCGAGGCCAAGCGACTACAGGTCGATGCGCAGACTCACCAGAATACGGCGACCACGTCTCGTGACGACCTGAAGAAGGAGTGGAAGAGGGCGGACGAGCTCGATCCCGAGGTCAAGACGACGGGTGCCGCCCCGAACGACGCCCGCACCACCGACGCTCGGGCCGCGGACGCCCGCACCACCGACGGCGGACCGGCCAACGCCCGGCCCGACGGCACGAGCTCCACGAATACCCATGGAGCACACGCGAAGCCGACCGACACGTCGTCGACATAGCGTTCGGGTGTACGACAGGTTCACCGGCCCGGTGCCGGTGCCCACACGGAGGTCGGAAATGCGTATCGGACGGCTCCTGTCGCTGATCGTGATCATCTGGCTGATCATCGGCGCCATCGCCGTGTTCCAGCGCGGCTATTTCAAGGACGCGCAGGCCGATTGTGCCAGCGCCGGAACGATCGCCGTCACCGTGATCGCCGGGCCGCTCAACTATGCGGGCGTCAACCCGAAGATCGATTGCGAAGTGCCGCAACCGAGTCAGTAGTTCCAAGCAGTCAACCGAAAGAGGGAAGACCGTGATCGTTCTCGGACTCATCCTGCTCGTCATCGGCCTCGTCGCGGGGATCTCGATTCTCACGACGATCGGAATCATCCTCCTCGTCATCGGCCTCGTACTCCTGCTGCTGGGCACGACGGGCCGCGCGGTCGGTGGGCGGAAGTACTGGTATTGACGCCGCCGAACATCCATAATCATTGACTTTATCAATGATTGATAGATAGGTTCCTTTCGGGTATGCAGGCGTGCGACGCACGCTTGCCGACGAAAGGAACCTTGCATGTCATCGGTCGCACTGGAACGGACCATTTTCGACGCCGATCACGATGCGTTCCGGGACACGGTGCGCCGGTTCGCCGAACGTGATGTCGCCCCGCATCTTCGCGAATGGGCGGATGCGGGACGGGTCGACCGGGACGTCTACCGTCAGGCCGGCAAGCTCGGCATCCTCGGGATCAACGTCGAGGAGCGATTCGTGGGCGGCGGAACCGACGACTTCCGTTTCAACGCCATCGTCATCGAAGAACTCTGCCGCGTCGGGGCACCCGCCGTCGTGATGGGCCTGGCCGGCATCAACGACCTCGTCACGCCCTACCTCACCTCACTGGCGAACGAGGAGCAGAAGCACCGATTCCTGACACCGCTGTGCACCGGCGAGAAGATCGGCGCGATCGCCATGACCGAGCCGGGCGCAGGTAGCGACCTGGCCGCGATCTCCACGACCGCCGTCGCCGACGGCGACGACCTGGTCCTGAACGGCACCAAGATCTTCATCAGCAACGGCATGCTCGCCGACTTCGTGATCGTCGCGGCCAAGACGGATCCGGCCGCGGGCAAGAAGGGCATGAGCCTGCTGGTGGTCGAAACCGGAATGGCCGGATTCACCCGCAACGGCCCACTGCACAAGGTCGGACTGAGCGCCCAGGACACGGCGGAACTCGTGTTCGACGACGTCCGCGTCCCCCGCGAGAACGTCCTCGGAGAACCGAACGCCGGCTTCGGCTATCTGCGCCACAATCTGCCCCAGGAGCGCCTCAGTGTGGCGGTCACGTCCATGGCGTCCATGCGACGCACGTTCGATCGGGCGCTGACGTACAGCTGCGACCGCACGGCGTTCGGCCGGCGGGTGGCCGACTTCCAGGCCAACCGCTTCTACCTCGCGGAACTCGCCACCGAGATCGAGATCGCGCAGTGCTTCACCGACCGCTGCATCCTCGACGCCACGCACGGAACGCTCGACGAGGTGACCGCGGCGATGGCCAAATGGTGGATCACCGAGCTGCAGCAGCGGGTCGTCCAGCGGGCGGTCCAGCTGCACGGCGGCTACGGATACATGCGCGAGTACGACGTCGCGCAGGACTATCTCGACTGTCGCGGCGGCCCGATCTACGCCGGCACCACCGAGATCATGAAGGAGATCATCGGGCGCGGGCTCATCCGTTCCTGACGGATCCGGTTGCCCGCGTATGCGATTCATGCCGGCGCAGATGCCGTCTGCGGCCGCACCCTCAGAAGCGTTGCCAATCTCTTCCATTGACAACTTCAATGATTAATGTTTAATTGTGATCCGCGCTACACGCGCTCCGCTCTGTTGTCCCACGCTCGGCCAAGGAGTATCGATGACGGTCACCGCCACCGCCGGCACCATGTCGGCCACCCGACGCAAGAAGGAAGTTCGCAGGGTGATCCTGTCGAGCTACCTGGGCAGCACCATCGAGTTCTACGACTTCCTGCTCTACGCCACCGCGGCGTCCCTCGTCTTCGGTCCGGTGTTCTTCGCCGGACTGGACCCCCTCGCCGCGACCATCGCGTCGATGGGCACGTTCGCCGCCGGCTACGTCGCCCGCCCACTGGGCGGAATCCTCTTCGGCCACTTCGGCGACACCGTCGGCCGCAAGGCCATGCTGCTGATCTCCATGACCGTCATGGGCATCGCCTCGTTCGCGATCGGGCTCATTCCCCCGCCCGAGATGATCGGATCCTGGGCGGCGGTGCTGCTCGTCCTGCTCCGCGTCTGCCAGGGTCTGGCGGTCGGCGGCGAATGGGGTGGCGCAGCGCTGATGTCGCTCGAGCACGCCGAGTCCGGCAAGCGCGGGTTCGCCGCCGCGTTCACCAACGCGGGCGCGCCGACCGGCGCCCTGCTCGGCACCCTCGCCCTGGCCGCCGTCTCACTGCTACCCGACGAGCAGTTCCTGACGTGGGGCTGGCGCATCCCGTTCCTGATCTCGGCGCTCATGCTGGCACTCGGCCTGTTCATCCGGTCGAAGGTGTCGGAGAGCCCGCTGTTCACGGCGGCCCTGAAGGAGAGCGCGAAGAAGGAGACCGCCCCGCCGATCGTCACGATCCTGAAGCGGCCCCGCGCGGTCGTCGTGGCGTCGATGTCCTGCATCGCGAGCTTCGGAATGCAGACGGCGTTCACCACGTTCGCCATCACCTACGCCGTGTCGAGCGGCGCCCCGCGGTCCGACGCGCTGCTGGCGTTCTCCTTCTGCCAGTTCTGTGCGATCTTCCTGGTCCTCGGATCGGCTCGGCTGTCCGACCGGATCGGCCGCAGGCCGGTCATGCTCGCGGGACTCGCGGCGATGATCGTCAGCGTCTACCCGCTGTTCCTGCTGCTGAGCACCGGGGAGTTCCTGTTCATCGCACTCGCCTTCGTCGGCTACACCCTGTGCCATTCGGCCACCTACGGTCCGATGGCCGCATTCATCTCCGAGCAGTTCGGCACGCGGGCGCGCTACACCGGGGCGTCGCTCGGATACCAGCTGGCCACCCTCGTCGGAGCAGGCTTCACCCCCGTCATCCTGGCGTCGCTGTTCGCGTCGTCCGGCAAATCGATCCTCCCGGTCGGGCTGTTCGTCATCGCACTGTGCGTGGTCAGCGCCGCCTTCCTCGTCGCAACGAAGGAAAGCAAGGACAACGACCTGAGCGCCGACACCCCGTCGGCCTGACCCGAGCCCGAGAGTAGTTTCGAAGAGAACGAGGAGTCACCATGGACAACGAAGGCATCGGCTCGTGGCTCGAGCGCCGCATCACCATGACACCGAAGAACGAGGCGCTCGTCTTCGACGGACGAGCCGTCACCTACGAGGAAATGACCCTGCGGACCCGCCGGCTCGCCCACGGCCTGCGCGCCCTCGGCGTCGAGAAGGGTGACTGCGTAGGCTTCTTCGGGTTCAACGACCCCGCGGCGCTCGAGGTGATGTTCGCCGCCGGGCTGCTCGGCGCCACATATCTCCCACTCAACGCCCGCCTCACCGCCGAGGAAGCGCGCTACGTGCTCGGCGACTCCCATTGCACCACAGTGATCTTCGGTGACCAGCAGGCCGGCGTCGCACAGGAACTCGCACGGTCGGACTCCCCGGTCACCACCTGGATCGGGCTGACCGACTCCTGGTCCGCCCACACCTACGACAGTGTGCGCACCGGGCAGCCGGACACCCGCATCGACGAGCAGGTGGGCCTCGACGACCTGTCGGTGCTCATGTACTCGTCGGGCACCACCGGCGCACCGAAGGGTGTCATGCTCAGCCACGGAAACATGCTGTGGAACGCCATGAACCAGCTTCTCGCCCAAGACATGACGTCCAGGGAACGCACGCTGTCGGTGGCGCCGCTCTTCCACATCGGCGGAATCGGCGGAGCCGTCACACCGACCCTGCTGTCCGGCGGCACGGTCGTGCTGCTGCGCAAGTTCGATGCCGGCGCCGTCCTCGACACGATCGAGAAGGAGCGCATCACCACATTCTTCGCGGTCCCCACGATGATCCAGGAACTGTGGCACCACCCCCGGTTCGCGGACGCCGACCTGTCCAGCCTGCGGGCCATCTGCGTCGCCGGGGCTCCCCTCCCCGAAGCGCTGATCTCGCCGTGGCAGGAACGCGGCGTCGCGATCGCGCAGGCGTACGGGCTGACGGAAACCGCGCCGTCGGTGACGATGCTGTCGGGGGACGACGTCCGCGCGAAGGTCGGATCCGCGGGCAAGCGGACGTTCTTCACCGACGTCGACGTCGTCCGCCCGGACGGGTCGAGTGCCGAACCGAACGAGATCGGTGAGATCGTCGCGAAGGGGCCGAACGTGATGCTCGGCTACCTGAATCAGCCCGAGGCGACCTCCCGCACCGTCGTGGAAGGGTGGCTGCACACCGGCGACGCCGGCTACTTCGACGACGACGGCTTCCTCTTCATCTGCGACCGCTACAAGGACATGTACATCTCGGGCGGCGAGAACGTCTACCCCGCCGAGGTCGAGGCGGCGCTGCTGAAGCTGGACGGCATCCGGGAGGCGGCGGTGATCGGCGTCCCGCACGAGAAGTGGGGGGAGACCGGCATGGCATTCGTCGTCGGCACCGACGGCACCACCCTCGACGAGGACACGGTGCGCACCCGGCTGCGAGAGAAGCTCGCAGGGTTCAAGATTCCGACGTTCGTCCGGATCGCGGAGGCCCTCCCCCGCACCGCGACCGGCAAGATCCGCAAACCCGACCTGCGAACCTCCGCCCGTGAGTACTTGTTAACCGCGGGCGGTTAACAAGTAC
>NZ_JBHUSF010000053.1:0-37217 GCF_042673295.1 Rhodococcus sp. NPDC057014 | reverse complement strand
GGAGAATCCATGCGCAGGCGGCACCGGCCCCTCGAAGGGGCCGGTGCGGATGGTCGCGGACCGGAATTGTCACCAGCTGTGTATGAGCTGCATACCCTGGTGCAGGAGATCACCGACGACGACCAAGACCAGCAACAGCCCTGCGGCAAAGGCGGCCCGGCGCATCATCCAGGAGAGCTGGTACATTCGGATCCCTTCCTGCCGTGCCGGTTCCGGCTACACCGACGCCGGCGAGCGGTGAACACCGGCGTGGCGGTCGTTGTGGACCAGTTCGGTCGCCGCAAGCCGGATGCAGATGCACAGCCCGTCGATTGCCAGCCGCAGCTCCTGTTCGGACGGCAAACTCGGTGCCAACCGGATGTGACTGTCTCGAGGATCGTTGCCGGATGGGAACGCTGAACCGGCCGGTGTCAGCGCGATACCCACGTCCTTTGCCAGGCCGACTACCCGAGTAGCGGTGCCGGGGAGCACCTCGAGGTTGACGAAGTAGCCTCCGGTCGGCTCCGTCCAGGACACGATGCCCGAATTGCCGAGCTCGCGTCGAAGTGTGGAGGTGATGAGCTCGAATTTCGGGGCGAGAATTCGCTGATGTTTGCGCATGTGCGCGCGAACACCGTCCGCGTCGCGGAAGAACCGGACGTGCCGCAGCTGGTTGACCTTGTCTTGTCCGACACGTTTCCGGGAGAGGTGGTTCAGATACCACGCAATGTTCGCATCGGATCCGGCGAAGAAACTCACACCGCCGCCCGCAATGGTCATTTTCGATGTCGAGGCGAAGACGAAGGGCCGATCGGGATTTCCTACGTGGGTTGCGGTTCCGAGGATGTCGAAACTCGTTGGAGCATCGCCGGCCAATGCGTGCACCGCGTAGGCGTTGTCCCAGAAGATGCGGAAGTCCGGTGCGGCGGTCTCCATGCTCAGCAGGTCGCGAGTTACCTGCTCGGAATAGGTCACCCCGCTGGGATTGGAATACACGGGGACACACCAGATGCCCTTGATCTGCAGATCACTGGCAACCAAGTTCCGGATCGCGTCGATGTCGGGGCCGTCGGAGAGCAACGGGACTGGGACCAGCTCGATTCCGAACGACTCGGTAATGGCGAAGTGCCGGTCGTAGCCGGGTACGGGGCACAGGAACTTCACCGGAGCAGCGGACCAGGGAGCACCGGTGCCCCCCGTCCCGTGAATCCACGCGAACGAGAGCACGTCGTACATCGTTTCCAGGCTCGACGTGCCGCCGGCAATCAGACTCTTCGGGGCGATCTCGAGGACCTCGCCGAACAGTGCACGCAGCGAAGGGAGACCGGCGAGTTCACCGTAGTTGCGGCAGTCGATTCCATCGATCACGTAGTCGCCGTCACCGGGCAGGACAAGCATCGCGGCGGAGAGATCGAGTTGTTCCGGTGCCGGCTTGCCGCGGGTGATGTCGAGGGCCAGCCCGCGCGCCTTCACTGTGTCGTACTCGGCGCGGCATCGGGCGAGCTCGACTTCGAGCTCGCGATCGGTCAGGCTGTGCAGTTGAAGAGGCATCTCGGGTTCCTTCAGGTTGGGTGAATCTCGATGGGGGACCAGTGGGTGGCGATGTCCAGGGATTCGGCCCCGTGCCCGACCACGACCAAGCCGCCGTCCTTGTCGAGTCGCCCGTGGTCTCCAGTGTGGAACCAGCCGTTCTGGTCGACTGACGCGCTGAGGCCGGGAAACGTGAAGTAGCCGGTGCACAGGGACCCGGGAACGGCTTCGCGAACCAGGATCTCGCCCGAGTCGGTCAGCTGCCATTCGATGTCTCCTCGCCCGGGCCCGACGCGGCGATGAGCGTCGGCGGGGGTGTCGTGTCCGAGGTGCCATGAGCGGAGGTGACTCGCTCCGGCAGCTTCGGTCGAACCGTATCCGGAAACAGCTCGGGCAATACCGAACCGGCGCATGAACTGGGCGTCGGCCGGGAACATGGTCCGCACGCGATGCCCGGCCACTTCCTCCGTCGTGGCGGTGCGTGCGAGGTTACTCAGTTGTGATTCATCCAATGTGAGTGCGGTGATCTCCTGGTCGGTCACCGCAGACCAGAAGGTACGGGCGGCGAAGGGCCGCGCGATCAAGGCGTCGGCGCCCGCGGTGAGTGCGCCGACGACCCCGCATCCGAGGGAGTCGATCTGCGAGAGCGGCAGGGCAGTGAGTGACCGGTCGTGCTCGTTGAGCGTCAACGCCTCCGAGACAGCGCGACCGAGCCGGAGAAAATACCCATGCGATTGGGCGCAGAACTTCGGGATCCCCCCGAATGACCGCGAGGCGAGCATGAACGAGGCTGTCGATTGCTCTTCCGAGTCGACGCCGGGGGCGTAGCCGGGATCGCGCCGAGCGGCGGTGCGGAAGACGCTGGTGGCGATCGCGGGGCGAGACCCGGCGAACGACGCGGTCTCGGGGCTGTCGCTGATCACCATCGTCGGGTCGAGGACGTCGAGCATGCACGCCAGGGGCTCCCGAGGGTAGGTCGGATCCACCAGCGCGGCAGGCACGCCTGCCAACAGGCAACTCAGCCAGGCCAGAACGTAGTCCGTCGAGTTTTCTGCCACGATCGCGACGCGGTCGTCAGCAGACAGATTCCGGGCACGCAAGTCGGCGGCCCCACCGGCGGCAAGTTCGAGAGCGCGTTGCAACGAGATCTGATCGTCGAGCACACCGACCATCAGGTCGGGGCGGATGGACGCGCGATCGAGCAGAAGGCGTGGGAGATTGTCGATCATCACGGTCCTTCCTGTGTCTTGGGGTCCATCAGCGAACGGTGCCGGGTCGACCGTCGCCCCGCGGTGCCGCGGGTTCTACCGACCGGCGGCATCGACCGGGCGGGGGCGCGACAGCGACCACATCTGCCGGGCGCGTTCGACCTCGATTGCCGCCTGCCATGCGCGCGGTGGTGTGGTCGTCAACCGCAGGCTGTTCGCCAAGGCCCGAGCGAGTCCAGGATCTCGGGCGACCGGTTCGGCGAGGCGCTGGGCGGCCTCTTCGAGATCGGCCGCCGGAACCGCGTCCAACACCAGTCCGGTGTCAGCGGCGCCTGCCCCGGTCAACCGGCGCCCGAACGCACCCAGCGCGGCGGCGGTCTGGCGACCGGCTGCGCGCTCGAGAAGATGGAAATGCCCACCGCCAGGATGAATTCCGTTCTCCGCGAAGCCCGGTACCAGCAGTGCGTCCTCGGCGGCAAGACGCACATCCGCCGACAACGCCAAATTGAGTCCGGCTCCCACCGCGGCGCCATTGATCGCGGCAATCGAGGGAACAGTCACCTCACCGAATCGGTGGAACGCACGGTAGAGGCAGTCGAGCGCCTCGTACGCCTCGTGCGGCTGTGCATTGGCAAGATTCCGGAGTGCAGCCCGATCGGCCCCCGAGCAGAAGGCGCTTCCGGCTCCGGTGATCACCACAGCACCCACCGATGGGTCGTCGTCGACGGCATCGCAAGCGTCGACCAGGGCTTGCGCGCTGGTCCGATCGAGGGAGTTGCGGGTATCCGCGCCATCGAGGGTGATCCAGGCGACGTTGCTACGGACGTCGAATCGAACGGAGGTTGTCACTGGAGGACACCTGACTTCCAGGCGCGGGAGTCGGCGGCGCGAGATGCGCGAAGTGAACTGGCCATCGGGGCGTACTCCTTCTGCGGGTTTCGATACCGTCCATCGTCTCGCCGAAATTGAATAAGTAGAATGGCGATCTAGCTGGTGCAGCGCTAAAGTTTGCTTAATGAACCTCACCTCGTCGCAGTTGGCCCTCCTGCTGGCCGTCAGGCAGGGGGGCAGCCTCGCGCGCGCAGCAGAAACACTCGGAATCACCTCGCCCGCAGTGTCACAGCAGCTCGCCAAGCTCGAACGTGACCTCGGCGCACTGCTGGTCGAACGGGGTGCGCGAGGTGCCACGCTGACTCCTCTCGGGAGCCTGCTGGCCGAGCACAGCGAACGCGTCTCTGCGGAACTGTCCCGAGCGGAGGAGACCGTCGCGGACTACCTCGGCGCTCACGCCAACAGGCTCCGTCTCGGCGCGTTTCCCTCTGCGGCGGTTGCGTTGCTTCCGGACGGACTGACGGCGCTGCGTTACCGGCACCCCGAAGCGCAGTTGTCGGTCGTCGACGTACCTACCGACGGAGGCATCGAACTGATCACCACCGGTGAGCTGGATATGGCGATCACCGCCTCGTACAGCGGCACCCCGAGTGCGGTCGAGGGAGTTCGATTCGAGCACCTTCTCACCGATCCGCTTTGGGTCGTCCTCCCCGACGATCACCCTCAGGCGCAGGGTCCGGCCTCGCAGGCGGTGGAATTGAAGGCGTTCGAGAAGGACGCCTGGGCGTGCAGCATCACCGGCAGACCCGCACGTACGCAATTGAACTCGGCAGCCGCAGGCTCCGGGTTCGTGCCTTGGGTGCCGTTCCAGACCGAGTCCTACGATGTCGCACAGGCGCTCGCCGCCTCCGGTGTCGCCGTCGCATTCGTTCCCGAGCTCGCCCTGGTTCCCGGCCGGGGAACTCGCGCCCGCCGGTTGAAGCCGGCGCTTGCGCGTGAGGTCTTCGTGGCCCTGCCTGCCAGCGCCGGCCACGTCGCTCTGGCGGGTGAGCTCCTCACCATCCTGAAGAAGACGGGGAAGGCGCTGCATCGACGGCAGCAATCGGCCGCCACGCTGGGTTGACAAGCTCCATATCTCTCCGCCGACGTGGCGAAGTCGCGGGCCGAAGCATCCAGGACGTGCGGGTCGGAGGGTAGCGTTCCCCGCTGTCTATCCTGGCCGCGCGCGTCCGGAGGAGTCTTCGAGCGTAGTTCGGGCGATAGGGCAGGACGGCGACCTCACCAATGCCCAACGCAAGGCCCTCGTTCGGGAGACGGAATGAATTTCCCGCGGAGGGCTCTCGCTCGAGAGGCGGCGGTCAGGACCCACGGTGACCGTGCTACCGCGGGTCCTGGCAGCTACTTCAGGAATTCTCGAGCCGCTGCGGTTGTCGCCGCGCTGATCTCGCGGGCCAGCTTCGCGTGCGCATCCGCAATCGCCGAAACCCACTCGACGTTGGTGGCCGCCGCGATTGCCGAGTGGTATTCGAGGCTACTGTCGAGAGCCTTTTCGTAGACGTCGAGCGACCGGTTCCCGGCCTTCTTGGTCGTGTCGACGACCTTCGACCCGATGCTTGCGAACGCGTTCTGATCATTTATCCTCCCGGCATCTGTTGCGCGGGAGGAATTTCCACCGGAGACCTTCGTGTCGGTCGCTTTTGTACCGGACGTCGGAGTGGTCATGAGGAGCTCCTTCTCTTATGGGTCGTTAGCAAGAGCAGACTCACTGCTAATTGTCTGTACGGCCCTGATGGGTGGACATTCCTCACACCGGTCGAGGAGAACGCGTTTGCCCAGGACGTTGCGTGCCACCACCTGTTGACCAGTGACTCGGGGTCCTGTTCGGTTCGTGGCGCCGCGGGTATACACGAGCGAAATTGAGTATCCCGTCGTGGTCGCATTCCGATTCGGCGATGGCCTGCCACAGGCGGTGGATGAACCGGTGCGGTGTCATCCCGAAGTGCACCAGGATGTCTTCCTCGGAAGCACCTCCGAATGGTGCCCACATTAACGCTTCTGATAGGGAATGAGGGATGTCGCGTCTTCTGACCCGGCGACTGCAAGGGGCCGGCGGCCTCGATGAAGGCCTTGCTTGCGGCGGGTGTTCGCCGGTGTCATCGTGGTTCGATTCTGGCGGCGTAGATATCGCAGGGTGCGTCGACGAGGAGTTGCCGTGCCAGGCTTCCCATGATGAATTTGCCTACTGGTGAGCGTTTGCGCAGCCCGATGACGAGAAGGTCAGCGGCGGATTCGTGGACTGTGCGGGTGATGGCGTAGTGCGGTAGCGAGTCCCTGGGCTGGACGATGTCGATGACGACTCCGATCTCGTTCGCTCGGGTCGTCGCTGTGCGCAGCTGGGTTTCCGTTGCGACTTTGTGCTCGGAGATGATGTCGCCGTGGGCGACGTTCACCAGGACGACATCGGTGTCTCGGCGGTGCGCTTCGGCGAGACCTGCGGTGAGAGCTGCTTCGCCGGAGGGGGAGGGTGTGTATGCGACGACGATGGTCATGCGGACTCCTTCGAGTGGACCAGGGTGATCACGAGACGAAGATGCTGAGGATCAAGACCATGCCGAATCCTGTCAGTCCGACAAGAGACTTCATGATCGTCCACGACTTCAAGGTGTTGGCGACGCTCATTCCGAAGTAGCGGTTGGCCATCCAGAAGCCGGAGTCGTTGACATGGGAGAAGCCTGCGCCGCCGCACGCGATGGCGATGCATGTCAGTGCGATGGTCACGTTGCTGGCGCCGAGTGACTCGGCGAGAGAATTGCTGAACGTCGCGCCGGTGATCATGGCGACCAGTCCGGAACCTTGAGAGATACGCATGACCGCGGCGACGACGAAGCCGAATACGACGAGGGGGATGCTGGCGTCGCGCATGGCCGAGGACAGTGTTTCGCCGAGACCGGACGAGATCAGGACACCGCCGAAGACACCGCCCGCCCCGGTGACGAGGATGATCATCCCGGCCGGTCCGAGTGCGTCGCTCGCCAAGCGCTGGAGGTCGCCGCGGGAGGCGCCGCGTTTGATCCCGAACGCCCACAGGCTGAACAGGCAGGTGAGCAGCAGGGCGATGATGGGGTTGCCGATGAAGGTCAGTACCTGTACGCCGGTGGATTCACCGCCGATGACGCGGCCGATGGTGCCGATGAGGATCAGTACCAGCGGCATCAGGAGGGCCGCGACGACGCCGCCGAAGGACGGCAGGGTGTCCGGGTTTCCGGGACGCACCGGAGCTGTTCCGGCCTTGCTGTCGCGTACCTGGGTGACAGTGTCCGGCCGGGTCGCTGCTCGTCCCGGGTCGGCGACGGAAGTGCCGCCCGAGCCGACGTCGCTGCCGCCTTGGGTGGTGCCGCCCGATGCCTCGCCACCGTGTGGATCCGTGCCGCCGGTGCTGCCGGTGCTGCCGGAAGCGCTGCCGCCTCCGATGTTGGCGGCCACCATGGTCGGTGGGACCACGAAGATGCGTTTGGCGATGAAGCGTCCGAACAAGGGGCCGGCGACGGAGACTGCCGGTATTCCGCAGACGATGCCGAACAGGATGACCAGTCCGATGTCGGCGTGCATGATGCCGGCGGTGGCCAGGGGGCCCGGTGCCGGCGGCATGAAGGTGTAGGCGCAACTCAGGCCCGCGCAGAGCGGGATGCCGTAGTGCAGAAGGGATTTTCCGGTGCGCTGGGCGACCCCGTAGAGCATCGGCACCAGGATGACGATGGCGACGTCGATGTAGACCGAGGTGGCGACGAGGAATCCGGCCAGCCCCAGGCCCCAGGACACGGTGCGGTCGGAGAACTTGTCGACGAGGGTGATCGCGATGCGTTCGGCGGCACCGGCGCGCTGGAGGACGGTGCCGAAGATCGCGCCGAGAGCAATCACCAGCGCCAGCTGTCCGAGCGTGTCCCCCATCTCCGCGACGACGAGTTTCATCAACTCGGTCGGGCCGGTTCCGATCACGAGTCCGAAGAGCAGCGTGGTGACCAGCAGAGCGAGGAATTCTTGGAGTTTGACTTTGATGATGAGGATGAGCAGTAATCCGACTGCCAGCACCGCGGCGATGGCGACCCAGGTTTGATGGTTCATGGCACGAGACTTCCTTCCTGTATCTCGATGCCTCAGCGCGTGCTGGGAACGGAGGTGGTGGTGTCGGTGGCCTGCAGGAAGCGGAAGTCGCATCCTTCCTCGGCCTGGGTGACCTCGTCGGCGTACAGCTTGGCGTAGCCGCGGCGAGGCTTGGGCCGGGCGACGACGTCGGACCTGCGCGCGGCGAGTTCGTCGTCGGACACCTCGAGGTGCAACGACCGTTCGCTGACCGACAGCGTGATCATGTCCCCGGTACGCACCAGAGCCAGTGGGCCGCCGACGGCGGCCTCGGGTGAGGCGTGCAGGACGATGGTGCCGGCGGCGGTGCCAGACATCCGGCCGTCGGAGATCCGGACGATGTCCTTGACTCCGGCACGGGCGAGTTTGCGGGGGATCGGGATGTACCCCGCTTCGGGCATACCGGGGTAACCGACCGGGCCGATGTTGCGCAAGACCAGGATGTCGTCGGGTTCGACGTCGAGGTCGTCCCGGTCGATGCGGGCGGAAAGGTCCTCGGCGTCTTCGAACACCACGGCGCGGCCGCGGTGTTCGAGCAGCCCTACCGATGCCGCCGACTGTTTGATGATCGACCCACCGGGCGCGAGGTTGCCGCGCAGCATCGCGATGCTGCCGCCGCTGTGGATGGGATTCTCGCGGCTGCGGATCACGTCCTGATCGAACGGCGCGGGTGCGTCGTCGAGCTCCTCGCCGAGGGTTCGGCCGGTGACGGTGAGCGCGTCGAGGTTGAGCTGGTCGCGGATCTCGAGGAGAAGACGCTGGACGCCACCGGCGCGGTGCAGATCTTCCATGTAGTGATCACCGGAAGGTTTCAAGTCGACCAGCACCGGCGTCTCGCGGCCCATCCGGTCGAATGCCTCCAAGTCGAGGGGGTATCCGCAGCGGCCGGCGATCGCGGCCAGGTGCACCAATGCGTTGGTCGATCCGCCCATGGCCAACAGGACACGGAACGCATTGTCGAACGCTGCCGGGGTCAGGATCTTGTCGATGGTGAGTCTTTCGGTGGCCAGCCCGACGGCACGTCTGCCGGTTTCTTCGGCGATGCGCATGCGGTCGGCGGTCACCGCGGGCGGGGACGCACTACCGGGGAGAGCGATGCCCATTGCTTCGGAGACAGCGGCCATGGTGCTGGCGGTGCCGGCGACCGAACACGTACCCACCGAGCCGACGAGCCGGCCGTTGACCTCGGCGATCTCGTCGTCGTCGATGTTCTCGGCGCGGTACTGGCCCCAGAAGAAGCGGCAGTCGGTACACGCACCGACGGTGCGACCGCGGTGGCTGCCGGTGAGCATAGAGCCGGTCACCAACTGGATGGCGGGTTTACCCGCCGATGCGGCACCCATCAGCTGTGCGGGCACCGTCTTGTCGCAGCCGCCGATGAGCACGACCGCATCCACGGGCAGGGCGCGCAGCATCTCCTCGGTGTCCATCGACATCAGGTTCCGCAGGAACATGCTCGTCGGGAACGAGAAGCTCTCGTGCAGCGAAATGGTCGGGAACGACACCGGGAAGCCGCCGGACAGCATCACACCCCGCTTGATCGCTTCGATGAGCTGCGGGACGTTTCCGTGGCAGGGGTTGAACCCGCTCTCGGTATCGACGATCCCGATCACCGGCCGGTCGAGGGCGTCGTCGCTGTAGCCGGCGCCCTTGATGAACGCCTTGCGCAGGAAGAGCGCGAAGTCGGTGTCGCCGTAGCTGGTGAGGTTCGACCGCAGGCCGGTGGGTGTTGCTGCATTCGCCATCTGGATCATCATCCTTATTATTGATAATCTGGTGAGACTGGCATCACACCACAGAAGCGGCCGGGAGCGCAACACCCGATCGCGGCGGCGGACGGCGGAACTCCCACTGCACAGGGTGGTCGTGAGACCATGTCGACAGGTACGGAGAGACCGTGTCTGAGAGAGGGGAGGGTGAGCGCGCGTGAGTATCGATGCGAGAGATGCGTCCGCGACCGGCCCCGCGAAGTCTCGCCAGCAGGCCGCCCTCATGGCGGAACAGATCGCCCATGAGCTCGAAGAAGACATCGCCATCGGTCTGCTGCATCCGCGAGAACGCCTCGTCGAGGACTCGCTGATGGACCGGTTCGACGTCAAACGGCATGTCGTGCGCAGTGCGCTCGCCACCCTCGAAACACGCGGAGCGGTCGAGCGGCGAGCAAATGTCGGGGCGCTGGTTCGATCGTTCACCGCGCAGGACGTGCGCGACCTCTACGATGTCCGCGAACTGCTCGAAGCTGCCTGCGCTCGTGCCATCGTCGAGCCGGTCTCGGCCGCAGACCTGCAACCGGTCGAGGACGCGCTACACGCACACGAGGACGCGGTCGAGCGCCGCGACCGGCGCGCGGCACTACGCGCCAACCTCGCCTTCCACGACGCCCTCTACGACCTCTCGCCCAACCGTATCCTCGTCGAGGCGGTCAGGCGGCACGCACGCATGGCATCACCGATCCGGTCCATCACCGTTGTCAACGATCACCTTCTGCTCCGTGCCCGTGACGAACACCGAGCCATGGTGCAGGCACTCGTGGACGGAGACACCGAAGAGCTCGTGCAGGTGTGCGCGCTGCACCTACAGCCCTCCCGCGATGCCTACCTCAACCTGTTGGGAGTTCAGCACCAGCCACTCGGCCAGTAGGCATCTCGCCGCAGTCCACTGGCACCGCTGGTGGGGGTGATGCGTGCCGCCCGGCGCACGGGGTGTGTCGGGCGGCACGCTGTGGACACGACGCGCCGGAGACTCGAATGTCGGTTCAGGATCCAGCGTGTCGTGGGATCACCTGCGGGACCGGTGACGCCGTTGTCAGCCGGCCTGGATGCGGGTGATCAGATCGGTGAGGTAGGTGTAGCTCTTCTTCGCGGCGTCGAGGCCGCCGCATTCGACGGACAGGACGACGTCGTGGTCGGCCCCGTGGAGGGTTTTCACGATCCGTTCCCAGTCGATGACGCCGTCGCCGCAGGCGCAGCCGAGCATGCCGCGGACCTTGCCGCGCAGCCGTTTCGCGTCGTCGACGCCGATGTCCTTGGCGTGCAGGTGGGTGACGTCGCCGATGATCTGCTCGAGCCACTCGTGGGGGTCGTTCTCGCTGAGGTAGCTGTTGCCGGTGTCGAGGTTGATCGTCAGCGCGGGGCTGTCGATCAGGTTCATGATCTTCTCGAGGCGCTCCGGGGTGGCGGTGTATTCGCCGTGCGTCTCGATTGCGATCCTGATGCCGCGCGGTTCGGCCACCTTCGCCGCCTCCTGCAGGGTGTACCGCATCAGCGTGTAGTTCTCCGCCTCGGTGGTCCACGTCGGCAGCGGGCCGTCGTCGACCATGATCATCGGGGAACCCACCTCGGCGGCGTAGCGGATCGACTGCTTCAGGTAGTCGACGCTCACGTCCGGTTTGGCCAGCGGGGCGTGGCTGGACAGCGACGAGATGCTCAGCCCGCGGGATTCGGCGGCGTCCCGGATGATCAGCGGGTCGTCGAGCATCGACCGGGTGTGGAAGTACCCGGCGGTGCTCAGCAACTCGCGGCCCCAGTAGACCATCGGCTCGACGTACTTGTAGCCGATCTCGGCGGCCTGGTCCATCGCCCAGTCGAAAGACCCGTTCTCGAACCGCGCGAACTCCAGGTTCAGGCCGAGTTTGATTTCTCCCATGCCGGTCCCCGATCAGAATCCGCGCTGAGCGACGTAGTCGTCGCGGACCTCGCCGTGGTAGGCGGGGACGGTGATGTCCCACCAGCCGGTGGGGTGCATCTCGGTCCAGGGCAGTTCGTGGGCGCTCATCGCCTCGATGATCACCGGTCCCGGTGTCGCGAACGCGCGCTCGATGGCGTCGGCCAGCTTCTCCGGGTCCTCGACGCGTTCGGCGCTGCAGCCGAGCGACTGGGCGAACCGGGTGATGTCGGCGAAATACGGTGTCCCGTCGAGATTCTTCCATCCGGAGATGATTTCGCGCTCCTCACCGAACAGGCTGATCTGGAGGTCCTTGATCGCCTCCCAGCCGCCGTTGTTGAGGACGACGATCACCAGCGGCACTCCGAGCATCGCGGCGGTCGCGATCTCGGTGCCGGTCTGCAGGAAGCTGCCGTCGCCGACCATCGCCAGGACCGGGGTGTCCGGGGCGCCGATCTGCGCGCCGATCGCGGCGGGCACACCGAATCCGATGCCGGAGAACCCACCCGCGACGATGTTGGTCTTCGGGCCGTAGATCGGGAACTCGTTGAACGCCTGGTTGGCGGGGTTGGACGAGTCGGTGACGAGGATGCCCTCGCGCGGCAGGGCCTTGCGGATCTCCACCATCGCCCGCGAGTTGGTCATCGGCAGGTAGTCGGTGGTCCGCATCGGCCGCAGGTGCTCGTCCCACTGCGCCTTGAGGTCCTGCAGTTCCGCGAAGTAGTCGGTGCTGCGGTAGTCGCGGCCGGGCCCGAGGTCGGTGAGGGCGTTCTGCAGGGACTGCAGGGACGTTTTCGCGTCGCCGACGACACCCACCTCGACCGGGTAGTTGCGGCCGATCTCGAAACCGTCGATGTCGATCTGCACCAGTTTGGTGTTCGGGATGTCGAACGTGACGCCGGGGCGGTACGAGGAGGTGATGCGGTCGCTGAACCGGCAGCCGACGGCGAGGATCACGTCGGCGGTGCGGGTGACGCCGTTGCCCGGGATCGAACCCATGTCGCCGCACGGCCAGGCGTAGAGGTCGTGGTCGGCGGGGAAGGCGCCCTTGCCCTGGAACGAGTGCGTGACCGGTGCCCCGAGGTGCTCGGCGACGGCCATCAATTCCGCGGCGGCCTCGGCGTGGATGACGCCGCCGCCGGCCACGATCACGGGACGCTTCGCACCGGCGAGCAGGCGGGCGGCCTCGGCGATCACGGCCGGGTCACCGGTGGCGCGGGTGGCGGGCCTGCGGGTGCCGGTGTCGGGGGTGTAGTCGCCGTACTCGGCCTGCAGGTCCTGCGGAATGTCGACGAGGACGGGTCCGCGCCTGCCCTCGTGCATCGTGTTGAACGCCTGGGCGAGCGCCACCGGAAGCTGTTCGAGGCGGCTGGGCTGCCACCAGCGCTTGACCACCGGTTCGACCATGCGGGGAAAGTTGTTGCCGTGCGGGCGGTCGATCTCCTGCAGCACACCCCGGTTCTCCATGTAGGTGTGCACGGCGCCGGTGATCAGAAGCATCGGCATCGAGTCGGCGAACGCGGTCGCCAACCCGGTGAGGGTGTTGGTGGCGCCCGGTCCGATGGAGGTACAGATCGCGGCGATCTTCCCGGAGGCCCGGTAGTAGCCGTCGGCCATGTGGGCGGCGCCCTGCTCGTGCATGGCGGGGACCAGTTCGATCTCGTCGGCGCGGTCGACGAACGCGTCGAGGAGTGCGGTGTTGCCGTGGCCGGGGATCGCGAAGACCTTCTCGACTCCCTCGCGGATCAGGAAGTCGACGACCATCTGTCCGCCGGTGAGTTGCTGTGTTGTCATGTCGGTGTTCCTAGCTTTCGGTGACGGTGTCAGACGGACGTGGGTTCGGCCGGGGAAGTCCGGCCTGCGGTCGTGCGGTGCTGTGCGGTGATCGCCTCGGCGACGCGGAAGGCGTTGGCCGCGATGGACAGGGCGGGGTTCATCACGGGCAGGGACGGGAAGAAGGACGAGTCGACGACGTACAGGTTGTGCACGTCGTGGGCGCGGCAGTCGGCGTCGAGCACGGAGGTCGTGGGGTCGGTTCCGGCGCGGACGGTGCCGGCCTGGTGGGAGTTGACCTCGATGCCGGTGCCCTCGCTGAAGACGAACGGGTACCCGATCTTGCGGAGGATCGTGCGCATCTCGCGGACCAGCACCTCGTGGGCGCGCGTGTTGTTGGGGGTCCACGCGATCTGGATGTTGCCGTCGGCGGTGAGGGTGACGCGGTTGTCCGGATCGGGCAGGTCCTCGGTGAACAGCCACCAGTCGATGCTGCGGGCCGTCGCCTGGCTCAGCGCCCACTTGGGGATCAGCGGCCGTTGGCCCTTGATCATCTCGCCCTGCAGTTTCCCGATCAGCTGCACGTGCCCGAGCGGGTAGGGGTGCTCGGCGGTGCCGCGGGTGTAGAAGTCGTTGAGGTACAGCGTCTTCTGGAACTCGGCGGTGTTCTTCTTCAGCGGGTTGATGCCGACCATGATGGAGTTGTTGTGCACCATGTAGTTTCGTCCGACCATGCCGGAGGAGTTGGCGAGACCGTCCGGATGCGCGGGGTTCGCCGACCGCAGCAGCAGTGCCGCGGAGTTGACGGCGCCGCAGGAGACCACGACGGTGGTTGCCTCGACGACGAGTTCGGTCCCGCGGTGCCGCAGCCGAACTCCGGTGGCCTGTGTGCCGGTGTCGTCGGTCAGGACCTGTTCGGCGTAGGCGTTGGTCAGCAGTTCCACCGTGCCGGAGGCCACGGCGGGACGCACGCAGCACACGTCCGCATCGGACTTGGCAAGCACGCGACAGGGGAACCCGTCGCAGGTCCGACATCGAATGCAGCCGCCGCCCTCGCGGAGGTCGATGCCCAGCGGAATGTTCGACGGGGTGTATCCGAGGCGGCGCAGGGCGTCGGCGGCCTCCTGCACCGTCGGTTCGTGTCCGATCGCCGGGTAGGGGAACGGTTCGTCGCGGGGCAGGGTCGGGTCGTCGGTGTGGTCGCCGTGGACCCGGTACACCTGTTCTGCGCGTGCGTAATACGGCGCGAAGTCGTCGTACGAGAAGGGCCACTCGGGTGATTCGCCGGCCTCGTGCTGCGTCGACTGGAAGTCTTCCCGGCGGAACCGCACCAGTGAGGAGCCGTAGAGTTTGGTGTTCCCGCCGACGTAGTAGTACGTGCCGGGGCTGAACGGTCTGCCCTCGGTGTCGTACCACTGCTCGGCGTTCGCGTACCGGTGTCCTTCGAAGACCTCCTGCGGGCTCCAGTTCTGCTTTTCCTGCGGCAGGAAGTCGCCGCGCTCGATCAGAAGCACATCGACTCCCGAGTCCGCGAGCGCGTAGGCGAGCGTTCCACCGCCCATTCCGCTGCCGACGATGACGACGTCGTAGCTGTGCTTGCTCGGGCCTGTGGGCTCCCCCACGGATGCGTCTCTCATGGGTACTGCTCCTCGGTCGTAGAGGGTGGCGTGACGGGTTGGTTATACGTATCACTAAAGGGTAGCGAGGACGTCGTGGATGTCAACCCTGCACGAGCAGCTCATCCCGGCAGGGGACGAGCTGCCCGCGGTCGTCAGGGCACGAGTGGTCGAGTGAGGTTCTCCGGACGCAGCACGTCGTCGAGCTGCTCGCGACTGAGCAGACCCCGCTCGAGCACGAGCGCGGCCACGGTGCGACCGGTCGCCAGTGCGTCCGCCGCGATCGCGGTGGCCGCGGTGTACCCGATGTGCGGGTTGAGGGCCGTGACCACGCCGATGGACGCGTCGACCGTGTTCCTCAGGTGCTCGATGTTCGCACCGATCCCCACGACACACCGCTCCCGGAGTACCGCGCATCCGCGGGTGAGCAGTTCGATCGTCTCGAACAGGCTGTGCGCGATGATCGGCTCGAACGCGTTGAGCTGCAGCTGCCCGCCCTCGGCGGCCATCGTGACGGTCAGGTCGTTGCCGATCACCCGGAAGGCGATCTGGTTCACGACCTCCGGGATCACCGGATTCACCTTGCCCGGCATGATCGACGAGCCGGCCTGCACGGGCGGCAGCGTGATCTCACCGAAACCGGCGCGCGGCCCCGACGACAGCAGCCGAAGGTCGTTGCAGATCTTCGACAGCTTCACCGCGGTGCGCTTGAGCACCCCGGACAGCTGGACGAACGCCCCGACGTCCTGGGTGGCTTCGATCAGGTCGGACGCCGTCGTCACCTCGATGCCGGTGATCGCGGCGAGATGCTCGCGCACCCGCCACGCGTACTCGTGGTGCGCGTTGAGACCGGTCCCGATCGCCGTTCCGCCGAGATTGATCTCGGAGATGAGCGTCGCCGCCTCCCCGAGCCGCTGCGAGTCCTCGTCGATCATCAGCGCGAACGTCGCGATCTCCTGCCCCAGGGTCATCGGAACCGCATCCTGCAGTTGGGTGCGCCCGACCTTGAGGACGTCGGCGAACTCCGTCGACTTCACCGCGAACGCGCCCGCCAGGTCCTGCATCGACGCCCGCAGCCTGGTCAGGGCGGTTTGCAGGCCGGCCTTGATCGCGGTGGGGTAGACGTCGTTGGTGCTCTGGCTCATGTTCACGTGCTCGAGCGGATGGAGATGCTCGTAGCTGCCGCGGGCGTGGCCGAGCAGTTCCAGGGCCCGGTTGGCCACCACCTCGTTGGCGTTCATGTTGCTGGAGGTGCCGGCGCCGCCCTGGATGACGTCCACGACGAACTGGTCCCGGAGGGCGCCTGCCCGTATCTCTTCGCACGCCTGAGCGATCGCCCCCGCCTCGCGCAAGGGGAGCAGGCCGAGGTTCGCATTGGCCTGTGCTGCTGCTTGTTTCACTGCGGCCAGCGCCGACACGAGGTCGGGATGGGCGGACAGCGGAATGCCGGTGATGGGGAAGTTCTCGGTCGCCCGCAGGGTGTGGATGCCGTAGTAGGCGTCGGAGGGAACTTCCCGGTCGCCGAGGAGATCGTGCTCGAGACGGGTCATCGGTCCGAGGTCACCCGGGTCGGGACGTCGCCCCACGCCAGCGGGGCGTTGCCGAACTTGGCGGCCCGGAGGTCGCCGGACCGGGCGTGGCCCTCGAACTTCTCGAGTCGCGAGACCCGGCCGCAGATCTCACCCAGCTGGGCGCTGGTGTCGAGGTTGCGGACCTCCTGGTAGGTGAGCGTCTTGAGGAACTTGCCCACCCACAGACCGCCGGTGTAGTTCGCGGCGCCGAGGGTCGGGAGGACGTGGTTCGTGCCGATCAGCTTGTCACCGTAGGGAACACACGTGCCTTCGCCCAGGAACAGGGCGCCGTAGTTGCGCATGGACGTCAGGGCCTGGCGCGGGTCCTCGGTGAGGATCTGGACGTGCTCGGACGCGAACTTGTCGGCGAGGGCGTAGGCCTCGGTGAGGGTGTCGACGATGTGGACCTGCCCGTGATCGCGCCACGCGGGACCGGCGATGGCGTTGGTCACCAGGCCCGGGAGCAGGGCCTCGATGTGGTCGAGGGTGGCCCGGCCGACCGCCTCGGACGTGGTGATCAGCACGCACGGGGAGTCGGGGCCGTGCTCGGCCTGCGACAGCAGGTCGACGGCGATGGTGAACGGGTCGGCGTGGTCGTCGGCGACGATGAGCGTCTCGGTCGGCCCGGCGAACAGGTCGATCCCGACCTCACCGAACAGTTGCCGCTTGGCTTCGGCCACGTAGGCGTTGCCGGGACCGGTGAGGATCGAGACCGGGTCGACGGTCTCGGTGCCGAGTGCCAGCGCGGCGATCGCCTGGACGCCGCCGAGGACGAAGATCTCGTCGGCGCCGGCCAGGTGCATGGCGGCGACGCTGATCGGCGGTGCCTCGCCCGCGTTCGGCGGGGTCGTCGCGGCGACGCGATCGACGCCGGCGACCTTCGCGGTGAGCACGGTCATGTGCGCGGACGCGGTCAGCGGGTAGCGCCCGCCGGGCACGTAGGCGGCCGCGGCGTCGATCGGCACGTTGCGGTGGCCGAGGAAGACGCCGGGCAGCGTCTCGACCTCGATGTCCTGGATCGAGTCCCGCTGCGCCTGAGCGAAGTTGCGGATCTGTCGCTGCGCGAACCGCAGGTCGTCGAGGACGGTCTCCGGTACGGACTTCACGATCTCCGCGACCTGGTCCTCGCTCAGCCGGAACGACTCGGGGGACCAGCCGTCGAACTTCTCGGAGTACTTCCGGACGGCGTCGTCGCCGTTCGCGCGGACGTCGGCGATGACGGCGGCGACGGTGGCGACCACGGCGGGGTTGCTCGCCCGCTGCGCTGGTTCACCGACGGCGGCCTTGAGAACGAATGACATGGGTGCTTCCTTCGGATGAGCGAGGGGCTGGATCTGTTGTCATTCAGCATTGCGGTGCCACACCGTTTCCGACAGTTGCATTGTGGGAACTATTTGCGTCGGTTCATGCACGTTCTGTGTACCATTGTTCATGGTCTTCACCGTCGCCGATGCCCTCGAAATCGATCTCCTCAAGGACGCGGGAGCCCGTGTCCTGACCGGATCGGGCAGCCTCGACCGTGAGGTCCGCTGGGTGCATTCCTCCGAGATCTCGGATATCGCCCGCTTCCTCCGAGGTGGAGAATTACTCCTGACCGCCGGGCTCGGAATGGGCAACACGGGCGCCCTCCAGCAGGTGTTCGTGCGCGCAGCCGCTCATGCCGGGGCCGCCGCTCTCGTCATCGAGGAGTCGGGACGGATGTTCGACCGCGTACCGGATGCCGTAGTCGCCGAAGGGCAGGCCTGCGACCTGCCGATCATTGCCCTCGCCCGCGAGGTGCCGTTCGCCGGGGTCTCGGCGCAGGTGCACGAGATCCTCACCGACAGGCGCCTGCAGGCACTCACCTACGAGCGGGAAGTCGAGTCCACGTTCTCGAACCTGTTGCTCGACGGCGCCGACTACCTGTCGATCGTGCAGACGCTGGCAGAACTCACCGACGGCACGGTGGTACTCGAGAACATCGCGCACCGTGTGATGGCGTACGTCGGCGAGTTCGACGAGGAGGCCGGCATCGAGGACTGGGACAAGCACGCGCGCGGCCTCCACGGCGACGACGACGGATGTGTTCGCAGGCCGGTTCTGATGCGCGGCCAGCCGTGGGGCTGGATCCACGTCTTCACCGACCGGCCGGCAACCGCACGCTCCACAGCCGTGTTCGCAGCGGAGCGTGCCGCCGCGTCCGTCGCGATCTCCCTGCTGACCGACCGGAGCCGGGAAGCGAGGGACGACCAGCGGAGCACGGCACTGATCACGCGACTGCTGATCGGCGACCTCTCCGGCGCCGAATTCGTGGACCAGGCGGGAAGACTCGGATATCAGCTGGGGTCGGGACCTATCGTCGTCGTCATCGCGAACAAGGACGGCCGCGACGAGTCGTCGGCTCCGCGCGCCGGCCGCCAGCCCGACACCGGGGCGATCCACGCCGACATGGGCGACTACGTCGTGGCGGTGGCGGCGGAATCCGGGCGAACACGCGCCGAACTCGCGGGCCTGCTCGGGAAGACGGAGCACGGGGGTGGCATGAGCCGCGCGGTACCGGCTTCGATGCTGCAGGTCGCGGTCACGCAGGCGAAGAGTGCCGCCGCGGTGTCGCGCTCCCTGCCCGCCTCACCGATGCTGCATTTCGACGACCTCGGCGTCGAACGTCTGCTCGTGACGTTGGCGCAGGGTCCCGAACTCGCCAGCTTCGTCGAGGACGAACTCGGCCCCCTGCTCACGAAGGATGCGCAGTCCACGACCCCGCTGCTCCCCACATTGCGGGCCTTCCTCGCCGTCGACGGCCGCAAGACCGAAGCGGCGGACAAACTCTTCATCCAGCGCCGGACGCTGTACAACCGGCTCGACCGCATCGCTGCGATCCTGGGCAAGTCCCTGGACGACGCCGCCACCCGGCAGAGCCTGCTGCTCGCGGTGAAGGGGCTGGATCTGCTCGAGGGGTCGTCGGTTGCGGCGCGGCGGAGCGGGCGACCATGATTCGGAGCGGGCGACCATGATTCGGAGCGGGCGACCATGACACCGTCGGTATGGGGTTCTCATTCTGTGCAGTCTGTGCGCAGGAGGTACACGGTCTGTACCTGTTGTGCGGCGCGTCACCTTCGTAGTGTTTTCACCAAGATTCCGGCCATCCAGTCGGCGTTGATCGAAAGTTCACGCACTCGCTACTCGCTGAACGGATGCCTACCCCCGTAGGCGCCCGCGGCGGTCCGAGACCTACCGCAAGGACGAAATCATGGCAACACATGGAGCAGGCACCGCTCCCGTGCTCGACCATACACGCGTGCGAAAGGCGCGAATCGCAACATTCTTCGGCTTCTTCCAGTTGGGCGCCGTGATGTTGATGTGGTCGACGAGCACCACCTCGTTGCGTAGTCACCTCGGATGGGAAGGCGACGGCGGCGACTCGCAGTTCGGCCTCCTCGCGCTGTCGATCGGCATCGGCGCCGCCGTCGGGTGCTTCGCCATCGGCCCGTTCATCGATCGCTACGGTCCGCGAAACACGGCCATGCCCACGATGGTGATCTACCCGCTCTGTTACATCCCCCTCGCGTTCCTCGACGGGCTGATCGGGGCGATGGTGATCGGCGTGCTCATCGGGCTGCTCCGCGGCGCCTTCGACACGGCGTTCAACACCCACGGTGTGCAGGTCGAGCGGTACTACGGGCGACCCATCATGTCGGCCTTCCATGCGGCCTACCCGGCGGGTGGCTTCGTACTGGGTCTCGTCGGCAGTGCGCTGGCCCGGCACTTCACCGACAGCCCCGCCGTCGCCTACATCTCGATCGGCGTCGTGTTGTCCGTGCTCGGTTTCGTCTTCGGCAAGTGGCTCCTCTCCCTCGACGAGTTGCTGCCCCCGGAGCGGGACGAGATTCCCGGCGCTGCCGACCCCGCCCACCCGGGGAAGCGGTCCGCCACCACGGCGACGCTGCTCGTGATGATCGGATTCGGTGTGCTCCTGCTCGGCTCGATGCTGAGCGAGGGTGCGGTCCTGGACTGGGGCCAGGAATTCGTTCGCCGTGCGGTCGGCACCACGGCCGGCCTGGCGGCGACGGCCGTGACGCTCTACTCGGGTGCGCAGTTCGTCGGCCGGTTGTTCGGCGACAAATTGGCCGAGTACTTCGGTGCCCGCCTCATCGTCGGCGCGAGCGGTGTCATCGGTGCCGCCGGTGCTCTTCTCGCGATGC
Source organism: Rhodococcus sp. NPDC057014 (assembly GCF_042673295.1). Classification (NCBI taxonomy): domain Bacteria; kingdom Bacillati; phylum Actinomycetota; class Actinomycetes; order Mycobacteriales; family Nocardiaceae; genus Rhodococcus; species Rhodococcus sp. NPDC057014. The sequence continues at coordinate 16,725 of NZ_JBHUSF010000053.1, read as the reverse complement.
TGGGCGGCTCGGCGCCGCTCGCACTCACCGGTTTCGTGCTGCTGGGTCTCGGCCTGGCCTGCATGGCACCGCTCATGCTGTCGGCGGCCGGGCGACGCGATCCCGAGAATGCGGGACGGAACATCGGACTGGTCAACGCAATCGGCTACGTCGGCATGCTCGTCGGACCGGCCGCGATCACCGTCGTCGTCGACAATCTCGGTATCGAATGGATGCCGCTGCTGCCGGCCATCCTCCTCGCGCTGATCGCGGTCGGCGGTCCCGCGCTGATGCGCCTGGTGCCGCGCTACCACAAGCCGGCGGCGGACTCGAGCAGGCACGAGGTGGCGGCCGGGTAGGTCGTCCGCCACTCCGGCTCCCGCGGTCCGGCGCCTCTCCCGAGGTGCCGGACCGTCCGGTGTTGATACGATTAACCACATTCCGTCGAGACGAACAGGAGACAGCTGTGCCTACCGAGAGTCCGCCGTTGAAGCGCGGTGAGCGCGGCTGGAAAGCAGCAACTTTCGTCATCTTCGTCGGAACGGGGATCACCTACGCGTCCTGGGTGACCCGCACTCCGGCCATTCGCTCGTCCCTGGGGGTGGGCACCGGCGACATGGGTCTGATCATCCTCGGTCTGTCGATCGGTTCGATGGCCGGACTGCTGCTCGCCGGTCCGATCGTCGCCCGAGTCGGAGCCCGCCACGTCATCACGGCCGCGGCCACGATCGCGAGCCTCGGCCTCCTGACCGTCGGGCTCGGATCGGGTTTCGCGATCGCAGCCCTGGTCGGTCTCGGACTCGCGTTCACCGGGGCGGGATTCGGCATGTGCGAGGTGGCGCTCAACGTGGAGGGCGCCGCGATCGAGAAACGCATGGGACGCAGCTTTCTTCCGTCGCTGCACGGTGCATTCAGCCTCGGAACACTCGCCGGCGCCGGCCTCGGGGCGATCGCCGAACTGCTCGACGTCCCGGTGCCCGTGCATCTCGGGGTGCTCGCCGCCGTCGTGCTGGTGGCGAGCGGAAGCGTCGTGGCTCTGCTGCCGCCGGCGTCCGGACGAGCCGTCACGCGCACACGCACGAGGCCGAGCGCGTCCGGGAACACGACGGTCTGGCGGGATACCCGGATCGTCCTGCTCGGACTGATCGCGCTCGGCATGGCGTTCGCGGAGGGCAGTGCCAACGATTGGCTGCCGCTCGGGATCGTCGACGGCTACGGAGTCGCCTCGTCGACCGGCGCCGCGTTCTACGTCGTGTTCGTGGCCGCGATGACGTCCGGCCGCCTGCTCGGCGGGCGTGTCGTCGACCGGTACGGCCGCGCCGTGACCGTCCGCTGGTCCGCCGTGCTCGCGGTGGCGGGGGTCCTCACGGTCATCCTGTCGGGGAACCTGATACTAGCCGCGGCCGGGTGCGCGTTGTGGGGTGTCGGTGTCGCCCTCGGCTTTCCGCTTGCACTGTCCGCGGCCGCCGAATCGGACGAGGATTCCGCGCGGAGAGTCAGCGCGGTGTCGACGCTCGGGTACATGGCGTTCCTCGTCGGGCCACCGCTCCTCGGTCTGCTCGGCGAGCAGTTCGGCCTCCTGCATGCCTTCTACGTCGTCCTCGCCGGCGCCGTCCTCGCCGGACTGGTGGCGAGTGCGGCGCGGGAAACCGCGGCCCGTGATCCCGGAATATTTCAGGCACCGCCGCCGCTGGAAACACAGGAATGTCTTCAACACCCAGGTTTTCGGCAATGAAGATCCTCGTCGTCGGAGGAACCGGCCGCATCGGCGCGGCCGTCGTGGACGCAGGGACCTGACCGGTGCGGCGGGCGTGAACCCCTGTCTTTCGCGTCATCGCGCGCTGCGGGCAGGTCGGTGATCGGCGTCCATTCCCGCGGGCTCGAGTGTGTCTGGGTTTGTCCCGATCGCCATTGCCAGGTCCGCGCTGCCGCCGAGCGAGTAGCGTGACACTGCATAACGGTCGGGAGAGACCTGACACGGGAGGCTGACGCCGTGCGTCGTGTAGCGATTCGTCGTTTGTTCGTAGCCTGGGCCGCGGCGTCATTGGCGGTCGTGACGATCCCGCTCTGCTCGTCCGCCTCGGCGGTGGCGGACACGCCGCCGGTCCCGGCGGCGACGACCACGGTGTTCCAGGTCCCGGTGCGGTTCGTCGCAGGATGCCTGTTGCTGACCGTGTTGGCTTGTGACTACCCGCCGCCACTGTCGACCGTGACGCCGTCGGCAACGACGGGTGCATCCGGGGTGGTGACCTTTGCGGCGGAGCGTTCCGCGACGACCGCGAGATACTGCGTTCCCGTGTCGGTGAATTGGAGGAACCTGACCACAGGCGTCGCCGGGACGACAGTCCTCGGGCTTGTGGAGCGTGACCTCAGTGGGTCCACCGGACCGGGGGATCGATGCCGATATGCCCCCACGACGGTCGTCACCGGCGGCGGCATGATCGCCGCGGTCGCCGACGTCGGAGCAGATCCTCCTGCCGACGGGTACCAGATACTGGTCCACCCGGGGTTCGGCACCTTCGCCGTCCCGTAGAGCATGTGCGCTCGAAGACCGGGCTCGAGTGTGGGAGCGTCACGCAACGCCCGCCCACCTGTCAGCCGTGGCACCATCCCGCTACCCGAACACCGACAACGCCCGCACCACCGATGACTCGAGCTGTAATCGAACCCGCTGCTTTCAGCAGAACTACTCAGGCCCGGGCCGGTTTCATCAACCGGATCCGGGCCTGAGTCGCTAATGCAGCCTGACGGGTTCAGTCCGGTGTCACCCAGCCGCGACGGCGATGTGGGGTGCCACCCGCAGCGCGTTGGCTGCGATGGTCAGCGCGGGGTTGAGCGCCGCCGACGACGGGAAGAACGACCCGTCCACCACCCACAGGTTGTCGACGTCGTGACTGCGGCAGTTCGGGTCGAGGACACTTGCCGCCGGATCGGTCCCCGCGACGGCGGTTCCGCACATGTGCGAGTTCGTCGCGATCCCCATCCGTTCGGTGAGGATGATCGGATACCCCGCCCTGCGGACCGCCGCGGAGACCCGGCGGACCAGTTCACGGTGCGGCGCAGTGTTGTTGGGCGTCCAGTCGACGATGATCCGGTCGCCGTCGACGCGGACCCGGTTGCTGCGCGCCGGCAGGTCCTCGGTGGTGAGGTAGATGTCGAGACTGCGATCCACCACCGCCTTCAGCGCCCACATCGGCGCCCAGGGCCGTGCCCCCTTCACGTGCGCGGCCTGCAGTTTGCCGAGCATCTGCAGATTGCCGAGCGGGAATTCGTTGTCCGGGCCGGCGACGTACCAGTCGTTGATACCCAGCGTCTTCTGCCACGCGGTCGTGTTGGTCCGGAAGGGGTTGACGCCCATGAAGAACGTGCTGTTGTGCACCATGTAGTTCCGGCCCAGCAGTCCCGACGAGTTGCCGAGGCCATCGGGGTTCCGCTCGTCGGCCGAGCGGAGCAGCAGCGCCGCGGTGTTGACCGCGCCCGCCGAGACGACGAACTGGTTGGCGGTGATCCGGATCGTGCGGCCACGGAACTCGGCCTCCGCGGCGACGATTCGCGTGCCCTTCGCGTCGGTGAGCAGACGCGTCACTTTGGCCTCGGTGAGCAGGCGCACGCGGTCCGACTCGAGCGCCGGGCGCAGTGCGCGGTTCTCCGCTTCGCTCTTGTGATCGGTCTGCGACGGGGTGCCGTCCGACGCCGTCGACTGCCGGCGATGCTCCTGCGTGGTCAGGTTCATGCCGTTCGGTGTGTGGAACGGGTGCAGACCCTGCTTGCGCAGCGAGGAGGCGAAACGCTCGATCGTGGGCTCGTGCGGCAGCGGCGGCAACGCGTACGGAGACGACCGCGGCGGTTCCGTCGGATCCTCGCCGTCGCTGCCGTGCACCTGGTAGAGGCGCTCCGCCTCGGCGTAGAACGGTTCGAGGTCGGCGTAGCGGAACGGCCACTTCGGTGAGATGCCGTCGTAGTGCTGTGTCTCCTCGAAATCCGTGACGCGGAAGCGGGGGAGGCTGCCGCCGTAGAACTTCGTGTTGCCGCCCACCCAGTAGTACACCCCGGGCTGGAACGGCTCACCGTTGCTGCCGTCGAACCACGGTTCGGCGGTCTTGTACCGGCCCTCGAGGAACATCTCCGCGGCCTGCGAATTCTCCACCTCGCGGGGGAGGAACCGGCCGCGTTCGACGACCATGACGTCGACGTCCCGATCCCGGAGCGCCCACGCCAGGGTCGAACCACCCATCCCGGACCCGACGACCACGACATCGGCCGTGACCGTGTCGGAGTCGCCCACCTCGACCACCGCGCCCTCGCGCAGCGGTGAATACGCGTCGATCTGATCGTGGCCCGAGGTTCTCACAGGTGCTGTTCCTTGGCTCGGGTCGACCAGTACTCGTCCTGACGTTCGTCGTCGATGTACGCGGGGACGGGGAAGTCCCACCACCCGGGAACCCACGGTCCGGCGGCGTCACGATCCGTCGGGATCTCGATCAGGGCAGGCGCTTTCGAGTCGAAGGCCTTCCGGTACGTGCTCTCGAGGTCGGCTGGGTCGTCCACGCGGAACGATTCGAGGCCGAACGACTGGCCGAGCGCCTTGAAATCGGGGCTGTACGGGGTGCCGTCGGGGCGGTTGAATTCGGTGCCGATGTGCCGGCTGGTCTGCTTGCGCTGGCCGCCCCGGATGGACATGAAGCCGGCGTTGTCCTGGACCACGAACACGACCGGAATGTCGTGCTGCACGCAGACACCGATCTCCTGCGACGTCATGAGGAAGTCGCCGTCACCGAGCACACACGCGACCTGACGGTCGGGGGCGGCGAGCTTGGCGCCGATCGCGGCGGGCACGGCCCAGCCCATCGACGAGAATCCGCCGGAGGTGAGATGCGTGCGCGGGTGATACACCGGGAACGTCTGCTTCACGGCGCCCTGGGTGTTGCCGGAGCCGGCGACGATGATGCCGTCCCGTTCCATCACCGACCGCAGACCGCCGAGGGGGCGTTGCGAGGTGAACGGGAACCGGTCGGAGTCGCGTCGGCCCGCGAGCTTGGCCTCCCACTCCGCCTTCAGCTGTTCGAGTTCGGCGAGGTATTCGGAGCGGTCGGCGCTGCTGCGGGGGAGTGAGGAGACGATCGCGGCGACGGTCGGCTTGGCGTCGGCGACGATGCCGACCTCGGCCGGGTAGTTCTTGCCGATCTCGTGCGGGTCGATGTCGATGTGGATGAGCTTGGCCGGCGGGATCGAGAACGTCACTCCCTGCGCGTAGCTGGAGGAGGACCAGTCGGTGAACCGGCATCCGATGGAGATCACCACGTCGGCGCGAGAGGCGACGGCGTTGCCGACGATCGTGCCGGTCTGGCCGACGCTGCCCGCGAACAGTGCATGGTCTTCGGGGAATGCGCCCTTGCCGTTCCATGTGGTGACCACGGGGATCTGCCACGCCTCGGCGAGGGCGAGCACCTCGTCGGCCGAGTCGGACGTGATGGCGCCGCCACCGACGACGATCACCGGCCGGCGCGAGTCACGGAGCACGTCGACGGCCTTGTCGATCGCCAGCGGGTCGGGCTGCTGCAGGCCGACCGGCAGCCGTCGCGCGAGGTCGTGCAGGTTGACGTCGGCGGCTTCGGCCTGCACGTCCATCGGCACCTCGATGTGCGCCGGTCCCGGGCGGCCGGTCAGCATGGTGCTGAACGCGCGGTGCATGATGAACGGCAGTTCCTCCACGCGGGTGGCGACCCAGCTGCGCTTCGACACCGCGTCGGTGACCTGCGGAAATCCGTTGTCGGTGTGCCGCTCGAGTTCCTGGAGCAGACCGCGCCCGCGCATGTGGGTGGGCGGCCCGCCGGTGATGCACAGCAGGCTCGTCGAGTCGCTGTACGCGGTCGCGAGACCGAGCACGGTGTTCGCGGCGCCCGCCCCGATCGACGCCACCGCGGCCATCGGCTTACCGGACACCCGGTAGTACCCGTCCGCGAGGTGTGTGGCGCTCTGCTCGTGGTAGACCTGGATGAACGGGATCTCGGATCCCTTCTCCAGGAACGCATCGGTGAGCGACCAGATGCCGTGGCCGGGAATGCCGGTGACGTACTCGACGCCGTACTGCTTCAGGACCTGGGCGACCACCTGCCCGCCGGTCAATTTCGCCATGATCGTGTCTCCTTGCCGTGTCAGTTCGCTACGCGGGCGGCGTAGCGCAGTCCCTGCTTGGTCAGCCGGCGCACGTTCGGCTCCGACAGGTCTTCCGGGGTGTGGCCGATCGAGTGGTAGAAGACGCGGCCGGCGCCCCACTGCCGCACCCACGCCACCGGGCTGCGCAGCCCCTCCAACCAGGGCAGGTGCTCGCCGCTGAACTCGGTTTCCGCGAGGACCCGGTTGTTCGGGTCGACGTGCATGTAGTACTGCTCGGACGCGACGGCGAAGTCCTCGACCCCGGCGGTCACCTCGTGCTCGCGGTCGGTGATGCTCACCTTGTACGGCTGCGGGAAAGCTTCTCCCGCAGGGTGCTCGACGAAGTCGCCGCCGAGAAGGAAGTGGTACTTCAGGCTCGCCCGGAACGCGGCCGCGGCGCCGTGCCACGCCGCGACCCCGGTTCCGGCGGCGACGGCGTCGAGCAGGTTCTTCTCCTGCGAATCGCTCAGGTCTTCGGTGGTGAGCGCGTTGTTCCAGCCGAGCACGATCAGGTCGTATCCGGTGAGGTCGCGGTCGAGGGTGAAGATGTCCTGCGACTCCTCGACCTGGTAGTTCAGCTCGGAGAACAATTCGCGTGCCCACGCGGCGATGTCGTACGGATGGTGGCCGGGCCAGCCGCCGTAGAGGTAGAGGACCTTGGTCATGAGTGCTCCCATGGATGGTGAAACCGGAATGGTGAAACGATTAACTTATGGTGGTGAATCGTATCACCGGCTGGAGCGCTGTCAATGGGTGATGTCGAGGGGAGTGCCGGGGAGCGCCCGACCGGCGGACTAGGATCGGGCTTCGCCACCTGGTGCGCTTCGGTGTGCAACGGCCGGTCGTGGCCGATGAACGCCGACGAGGGAGTACCACGTGGTCACGATGAAAGACGTCGCGAAGGCGGCCGGAGTGTCGGTCGCCACGGTCTCCTACGCATTCAGCAAATCGTCGAAGGTCTCTGCGGCACAACGGGAACGCATCTACTCCGTGGCCGCGGACCTCGGCTACGCCGGGCCGAACATCGCCGGGAGCAGCCTGCGGTCGGGACGGATCGGCGCGGTCGGCGTGATCGTGCCCGACTCCCCGGTGCAAGCGTTGGAGGATCCGTCCGTGACCCTGCTGATGAAGGGCATCGCGGAGATCGGGAACTCCGCCGACATCGCCCTCACCCTGTTCCCGGCCTCGCGCGGTGGCGCCGCGGATTCACCCCCGAACTCGCTGGTCCTGCGTGGACTCGTGGACGGTGTGGTCATCCACAACGTCCCGGACGGGCATCCGCTGGTCGAGGCGATCATCGCGCGGGGTATCCCGGCCGTCGTCGTCGATTCGCCCAGAAGCGCGGGACTGCCTTTCGTGGCCATCGACGACCGGAACGGCGCCTATCTCCAGATGGACCACATCCTGACACTGGGCCACCGACGCATCGGGATCATCGTCGACAAACTCGGCCAGGACTCCGACTGCCGGATGGTCACGGCGGCCGACGTCGGTGCGGCGACCGAGCGCAACGCACGCGAACGCCTCGCCGGCTATTTCGACGCGGCCCGCGACCACCACCTTCCGGTGGAGGACCTGTCCATCGTGGTGGCGGGCAACATCGACAGCGACTCCGGTGCCGAGGCCACCCGGATCCTGCTCGACGCCGCACGGCCCACCGCGCTCGTGGCGACGTCCGACGTGCACGCGGTCGCGGCGTGGCAGGTGCTGCGCGAGCGCGGGCTGTCGGTCCCGGACGACATGTCCGTCATCGGTTTCGACGACGCACCCGTCGCAGAACTTCTCGGTCTCAGCACGATTCATCAGCCGATCGTCGAGAAGGGGCGTGCGGCCGCGACGATCCTGCTCGATCGACTGGGTGGCGGCACCCGCACGCGATCGTTGATGAAGACGTCACTGGTCGTGCGCGCCAGCACCGCCCGGTTGCGGGAATCGTGACCCCCACGTGAGTGGGAAAGAGTGCCCGAGCACACTTTCTCACTCACGTGGGGTCACGCGTGGAAACAATCAACAACGTGCCGGGCGGTCGTTTCCGTGGGACGGTGGACGGGTAGCCGACCGGTGCGGCGGAGTCGACGAGATGACGACGGAGGACCATGAACCCCGAGATCCATCACGAGCCCAGCGAGATCAGCTACGACGAGCAGTTCTACCCGGCGCGCCCGCGGCCGTTGAGACCGTCGGTGCGCCGCGCGGCCAGGGTGGATGCGCAGTCGGGTGACCCGGTGCCGGACAACCCGAAGTACGTGGAGTGGCTGATCAACCAGTCGATCCTGCACGACGCGAAGTTGATCGCGGAGCAGTTGTCCGGCAAGGGCAGCATGTGGCAGAACCCGTACGCCGACCCCAATCCGCGGGCCGCGGTGGAGCGGGGTTCGGTGTGGTTCACGGCGTACCCGATCTCGATCATCACGGCGCCGGGCGCGAGTTTCCTGAGTTCGCTCGGCGACGAGTCGCTGTGGCAGGCGTTCTCCGAGATCGGGGTGACGGCGGTGCACACGGGGCCGGTGAAGCAGGCCGGTGGGATCGACGGCTGGCGGGCCACGCCCTCGGTGGACGGCCACTTCGACCGCATCAGCATGCAGATCGACTCGGCGTTCGGGACGGAGGAGGAGTTCCGCAAGCTCTGCGTCGTCGCCGCAGCGTACGACGGCATCGTCATCGACGACATCGTCCCCGGTCACACCGGTAAGGGCGCCGACTTCCGGCTCGCCGAGATGGCGCACGCCGACTATCCGGGCATCTATCACATGGTGGAGATCGAACAGCAGGACTGGCATCTGCTTCCCCGCGTGCCGGAAGGCCGGGACGCGGTGAACATCGACGCCGACACCGAGGCGCAACTCGCCCGCGCCGGGTACATCATCGGGCAACTCCAGCGGGTCATCTTCTACGAGCTCGGGGTGAAGGAGACCAACTGGAGTGTCACACCTGCGGTGATGGGGGTGGACGGCGTGGAGCGCAGGTGGGTGTATCTGCACTATTTCAAGGCGGGGCAGCCGTCGATCAACTGGCTCGATCCGTCGTTCGCGGGCATGCGCCTCGTCATCGGCGACGCATGCCATTCCATCGCGGACCTCGGCGCAGGGGCGCTCCGCCTGGACGCCAACGGTTTCCTCGGGGTGGAACGCCGCACCGAGGGCCTTCCCGGCTGGTCGGAGGGGCACCCGCTGTCGGAGGCGGCGAATCACCTCATCGCCAGCATCGTGCGGAAGATGGGCGGATTCACGTTCCAGGAGTTGAACCTCACCATCGACGACATCAAGGCGATGGGCACGACCGGCGCCGACCTGTCGTACGACTTCATCAATCGCCCCGCCTACCACCATGCGCTGGTCATGGGGAACACCGAGTTTCTCCGGTTGACGATGAACCTCGCCCGCGATCACGGCGTCGACGCGGCTTCGCTCGTCCATGCTCTGCAGAACCACGACGAGCTGACGTTCGAGCTGGTCCATTTCGCGACGTTGCACAAGGACGACGAGTTCGACTACGGCGGCGAGTCCGTCACCGGGTCGGACCTCGGTGACCGCATCCGCAAGGACCTGTGCGAGCGGCTCACCGGGCGGTGGGCGCCGTACAACCGCACGTTCACCACGAACGGGATCGCCTGCACGACAGCCAGTGTCATCACCGCCGCGCTGGGCATCCGCGACCTCGACCGGATGGACGCCGCCGACATCGACACCGTCAAGCAGGCCCACCTGCTGCTGGCGATGTTCAACGCACTCCAGCCGGGAGTGTTCGCCCTGTCGGGCTGGGACCTGTGCGGGTTGCTTCCCGTGCCGTCCGAGGACGTCGCGGATCTCCTCGCGGAGGGGGACACCCGCTGGATCAACAGGGGCGCGCACGACCTGATGGGCGTCAACCCGGACGCCGAGCGGTCGGAGTCGGGCATTCCCCGCGGACACAGTCTGTACGGGAGTCTGCCTGTGCAACTGCAGGATCCGACGTCCTTCGCGCGCCGGCTGGCCCGCATCATCGACGTCCGGAACCGATTCGGCATCGCCACCGCCGTCCAGCTCGACGTGCCGACCGTGTCGCACAAGGGGCTGCTCGTGATGGTCCACGAACTGGCAGACGCCAGTTTGGAGGTCACGGTCCTCAACTTCACGTCCGAGGAGATCGCCGCGACCGTCCAGTCGCAGTTCCTGCCGGCGGGCTCGCCTGCGGTCAATCTGTTCACCGACGAACAGATCGGCGCCGTGGACGAGCTGCACAGTTTTCCGATCACCCTCGCGCCGTACGAGGGCGTCCCCGTCGTGGTGCGGCCGGAATCGACGTGACACGGGTCTTGACTCGGACAACACTTGTCGGAGTAAACTTGGATATGACTTATCCGAGTAAAGGAGTGAAGACGTGAAGATCGTCATTTTCGGGAACGGACTGATCGGACGGCAGGTCGCGGCCACGCTCGGCGAGACCGGGCACGACGTCGTGGCACTCGGCCGCGGCGACGGAATCGACACGACCACCGGCAAGGGTGTCGCGGAGGCTGTCGCGGGAGCCGACGCGGTGGTGGACCTGACCAACTCGCCGTCGTGGGCGGACGACGACGTCCTGGCGTTCTTCCGGGACTCGACGAAGCACATGCTCGCCGCCGAGGAGGCCGCCGGTGTGAGGCACCATGTGGTCCTGTCCATCGTCGGCGCCGACCGGCTTCCCGACTCGGGATACATGCGGGCCAAGGTCGCGCAGGAAGACGTGGTCAAGGCCGGCCCGGTGCCCTACTCGATCGTGCGATCGACCCAGTTCTTCGAGTTCATCGCGGGCATCGCCGACGCCGGGACCGTCGGCGAGACGGTGCACGCGACGCCGGCGCACCTGCAGCCCATCGCCTCGCGTGACGTCGTGTCCCGGGTGGCGGAGGTCGCCGCCGGCGCCCCCTTGAACGGCACCGTCGAGATCGCCGGTCCCGAGCCGCTGGGCATCGACGAACTGGTGCGCCGGCTGTTCGCGTCGACCGGCGACAAGCGGTCCGTGACGACCGATCCCGCCGCCGGCTACTTCGGTGCGCAACTCGACGACGCGGCCATCACGCCGACACCCGGCGCCGGCGCCTGGATCGCCCCGACCACCCTGGACGAATGGTTGCGCAAATAGGGTCGTGAGCATGAAGATTTCCGGTGGTGTGGAGTGGTCGCTCCATTGCTGCGTCGTGCTCAGCCAGGCCGAGGGTCCGGTGCCGACCGCGCGGCTGGCAGACCTGCACGGCGTGTCGAAGTCCTATCTCGCCAAGCACCTGCAGTCGCTGGCACGGGCCGGTCTCGTCCACCCGACCGAGGGCCGCGACGGCGGGTACGTCCTCACCCGCGCCCCCGGCGACATCACGGTGCTCGACGTCGTGCAGGCGGTCGACGGCGATGCGCCGGCATTTCGGTGCACCGAGATCCGCCAGCAGGGGCTGCTCGCCGCGCCACCGGAACAGTGCACGACCCCCTGCGGCATCGCGAAGGTCATGGCCGACGCCGAGCGTGCGTGGCGGAACACGCTGTCGGGTGTGACGATCGCCGATCTCGCGGCGACGCTGGACGTCACCGTTCTCAAAGCGACACTGGAGGCTTCCGGATAGTCCCTGTTGCCCCGGAGCGCGACCTCGGCGAAGACTGATCTCATGGCCGGCACACGGGGCGATGCCGAGTACCACCGGCTGCGGACCCCACGGGCCGCAGCCGTCGCCGGCGTCGTCTTCGGCGTCCTGTTCGCCTCCAGCATCGTCCTGCTGCGCAGCGCACTGCCGGGCGCCGCGGGCACCCCGTGGGTGAGTCACCAGACTCAGATCACGGCGGCCCTGGTCCTCGCGCCCTTCGCGGGCATCGCGTTCCTGTGGTTCATCGGCGTCGTTCGCGACCGGCTCGGAGACCTCGAAGACCGATTCTTCTCGACCGTCTTCCTGGGCAGCGGGCTGTTGTTCCTCTCGACGACCTTCGTGTCGATGGCACTCGCCGGTGGAATGCTCGCCATATCCCGGCTGCCCAACGCTCCGCAGAACGACCTCGTCTACTTCGGTCGGGAGGTGATGTTGCATATGAACAACGTCTACGGAGTTCGCATGGCCGGGGTGTTCATGATCTCGCTGGGGACCATCTGGCTCCGCACCGGGCTGATGCCGCGATGGCTGGCCGTCGCCACCTACGTGCTGTCACTCACGCTCCTGGTGGTCGTCAGCTTCAGTCTCTGGGTGACGCTGGTGTTTCCGGCGTGGGTGATGGTGATCAGCGTGTACATCCTCACCGTGGACCGACCGGCGTCGGTGCCGCCGGACTGACGCCGGTCGGCGGCAGGAGGTTCTCACCCGGTGCGGGTGATGTGGCCGGGACGTCCCGCGAGCATCGTCAGGATTGCGATTCCCCCGATGCTGCGAGGAGAGACAGATGACGGACGCGAAACCCAACATTCTGGTCATCTGGGGCGACGACATCGGTATCACCAATCTCAGCTGCTACAGCGACGGGCTGATGGGCTACCGCACACCGAACATCGACCGCCTCGCCGACGAGGGGATGAGGTTCACCGATTCCTACGGGGAACAGAGCTGCACGGCGGGCCGCGCGTCGTTCATCACCGGGCAGAGCGTGTACCGGACCGGCATGAGCAAGGTGGGAATCCCGGGAGTCGACGTCGGATTGTCCCCGGAGGACCCCACCATCGCCGAGCTGCTCAAGCCCCTCGGATACGCCACCGGGCAGTTCGGGAAGAACCATCTCGGCGACCTGAACAAATATCTGCCGACCGTCCACGGTTTCGACGAGTTCTTCGGCAACCTCTACCACCTCAACGCCGAGGAAGAACCCGAGCTGCCGGACTATCCCAGCGCGCAGGACTATCCCAAACTGCACGAGGTGATGATGCCGCGCGGCGTCCTCCATTGCTGGGCCACCGAGGAAGATGCCGGCGAGGTCGATCCGCGGTACGGGCCGTTCGGGAAGCAGCGTATCGAGGACACAGGGCCGCTGACCAAGAAGCGCATGGAGACCATCGACGACGAGACGGTTTCCGCGGCAATCGACTTCATCACGCGGCAGAAGGAAGCGGACACCCCGTTCTTCGTGTGGATGAACACGACGCACATGCACCTGCGGACCCACACCAAACCGGAGAGCGTCGGGCAGGCCGGGCACTGGCAGTCGCCGTACCACGACACGATGGTCGATCACGACAAGCATGTCGGCCAGTTGCTCGACGCCGTCGACGAACTGGGTCTTGCCGAGAACACCATCGTCATCTACAGCACCGACAACGGCCCGCACGCGAACACGTGGCCGGACGGCGCGACCACCCCGTTCCGCAGTGAGAAGGACACCAACTGGGAGGGCGCATTCCGCGTCCCGGAAGTGATCCGATGGCCGGGCAAGATTCCCGCCGGCGTGGTCTCCAACGAGATCGTTCAGCACCACGACTGGCTGCCCACCTTCCTCGCCGCCGCGGGTGCACCCGAGGTCGTCGAGCAACTGAAGACCGGTCACGAGGCCGGCGACAAGACGTTCAAGGCGCACATCGACGGCTACAACCTGCTCCCGTATCTCACCGGTGAGGTCGAGAAGTCCCCGCGGCGGGGGATGGTCTATTTCTCCGACGACTGCGACGTGCTGGGCATCCGGTTCGACAATTGGAAGATCGTGTTCATGGAGCAGCGGGCGCAGGGCACCCTCGGACTGTGGGCGGAGCCGTTCACCCCACTGCGGCTACCGAAACTGTTCAACCTGCGAACCGACCCGTTCGAGCGGGCCGACATCACGTCGAACACCTATTGGGACTGGTTCCTCGACCACGACTACATCGCGATCTACGGAACGGTCATCACGACTCAATTCCTCGAGACGTTCAAGGAATTTCCTCCGCGGCAGGAGCCGGCGAGCTTCACGATCGACCACGCGGTGGCGAAGCTGCACGCCTTCCTGTCGAAGGACTGACCGGGATGGGTGCCGGACTGGGTGGTTCCTGGGCGGACGGATCGACGCGGTCCGCGATCGAGGACTTCGTCGGACGGGTGACGGCGCGGGGGCCGGACTTCGTCGAGCCTGCGGACCGGGTGGCCGTCTTCGACAACGACGGCACACTGTGGTGCGAGAAGCCGATGCCGATCCAACTCGACTTCACGATCCGGCGCCTGGCGGAGATGGCCGCTGCCGATCCCGATCTGCAGCAGACGCAGCCCTGGAAGGCCGCGCACGAGCACGACCTGACATGGCTGGGCGCCGCGATGGTCAAGCACTATCACGGCGACGACGCGGATCTGAAGCTGTTGATGGGCGCGATCACCCGCGCGTTCGACGAGGTCAGCGTCGAGGACTACGACGCCCGCGTCACCGCATTCTTCGACGGGGCGGACCATCCGACGCTCGGTCGCCCGTACCGGGGCTGCGGATACGCACCGATGGTCGAACTGCTGCGCTACGTGGAGGCGAGCGAATTCACGATCTACATCGCGTCCGGCGGTGACCGGGACTTCATGCGCCCGATCGCCGGGCAGCTCTACGGGGTGCCGCCGGAACGGATCATCGGCAGCGCACTCGGCTTGACCTACAGCGCCGAGGAGGGCCGGACGGAGCTGCTCTACAAGGCGGCGATGGACTTCTTCGACGACGGACCGGAGAAACCGGTCCGGATCTGGAGCAGGATCGGGCGTCGGCCGATCCTGTCGGTCGGCAACTCCAACGGCGACCTGCCGATGCTGGCGTTCTCCGGGCTACCCGACCGCCCGTCACTGCGGGTGCTGATCCTGCACGACGACGCCGATCGCGAATTCGACTACGTCGCCGGCGCCGAGCAGGCCCTCGAAGAGGCACGAGCGAACAACTGGACCGTGGTAAGCATGAAGAACGATTGGACGAGCGTCTTCTCGCCGGCCGTCACCTGAGCAGTCGGAAGGGGAGACTTCGTGGACACCGTGACCGTTTCCGACGTCCGTCGCATTCCCGCCCAGACGTTCACCATGGGCTCGGATCGGCACTATCCGGAAGAGGGTCCGGCGCATCGGGTGGCGGTCGACGCGTTCGCAATCGAGGCGTACCCGGTCACCAACGAACAGTTCACGACGTTCGTCCGGGAGACCGGTTACGTCACGGTCGCCGAGCGTCCGCTGGACCCCGCCGACTTTCCCGGGGCGCCCGCGGAGAATCTGCAACCCGGATCGATGGTGTTCACCCCCACTCGCGGACCGGTCGATCTCCGTCACCTGAGCCAGTGGTGGACCTGGACGGTCGGCGCGTCCTGGCAGCACCCCACCGGACCGGCGTCCACGATCGCCGGCCGCGAACGGCATCCCGTCGTCCACGTCGCTCACGAGGACGCGGCCGCGTACGCACAGTGGGCCGGACGGTCCCTCCCCACCGAGGCGCAGTGGGAGGCCGCGGCGCGCGGCGGTCTCGACCAGGCCGAATTCACCTGGGGCGATACCCAGGATGCCGGATCCCCGCCGCCGGCGAACTACTGGCACGGGGACTTCCCGTGGCGCGCCGACCCCGGGTACGGCACCACGACCGCGGTCGGTAGCTATCGGCCCAACGACTACGGTCTGTTCGACATGGCGGGAAACGTGTGGGAGTGGACCGACGACTGGTATGCCGATCGGCACGACGACACCGCGCAGTCGTGCTGTGCGCCGCGCAATCCGCGTGGACCCGGCATGGCGGAGAGCTTCGACCCGCGTCAACCCCAGTTCCGGGTTCCGCGGCGGGTGATCAAGGGTGGATCGTTCCTCTGCGCCGACACCTACTGCCGCCGGTACCGGCCCGCGGCGCGGCGGCCGCAGATGGTCGACACCGGGATGAGCCACATCGGATTCCGCTGCGTCGAGGCCGTGCCCATATCAGAGTAGGCCCGGGTCAGAGTAGGACCAGCACGGCGAGGAGCGCGAGCAGGGTGACGACGCTCGAGGTGACGACGGCGGCGAACGTCGCCGGCGCGAATACCCCGGATTCGATCTGCCTGCTGATGACCCGGTAGCGGTAGGTGCCGTAGGCGGATACCAGCAGGCCCGCGCCGATCAGGATGAACCCGGCGGCGATGGCGTGGTCGCCTCGGTGCGGGGCGAACTTCGCCACCGCCACCCCGAGTGCAGCGACGCTGATACCGGTGCGATGCCACGCGAGATAGGTCCGTTCGTTCGCGAGGTGGTCGCGCGCGGTGCTGCCCGTGTTCGGCTGGGTGGGACCGAAGATGTCGCGACTCATGCGCCGCCACCCAGGAACCCGATCTCCGCCAGGCTCGACTGGAAACCGGATTCGACCGGGGACAGGCCCGAGATCCACACGAGGACGCGGGTGGTGGGTGCGGGCGTCCGGGCCGCGATCCGGGTGACTCCGGGCGCGAGCGTGGCGGCGCCGAGCAACTGGGTGTGGCCGATGTTGGCCCAGGCGGCGGGCGCGGTCCGGATCTCGACCCTGGTGCCCGGCGTCGGTGATTCGATCCAGACGGTCCGCAGATCGACGGGCTCGGGGAACGACACGATCAGGCCCACGCCGCCCTTCGTCGGCGGCAATTGCTGCGGGTAGCGGTCGGTGGCCCAGAACGTTGCCGGGTTCGCGTCGACCGCGAGCGCCGCCCTCGTCCCGTTGTCGGGGAAGTGCTGGGGGGAGTAGACGGTCG
>NZ_JBHUSF010000052.1:0-37331 GCF_042673295.1 Rhodococcus sp. NPDC057014 | reverse complement strand
GTTCTCGTGTCGTGCCGGTCGGCGGTGTCAGGATGCGGCGGTGAACCGTCCGACATACCGCCGCTGCCACGGCGTCTCGACGGCGTGCCGGTGATAGTGCTGCCGCACGTACGCGACGGCGTCCCGCGCAGGCACCCCGTCGAGCACGGCGATGCAGGCGAGGGCGGTGCCCGTCCGGCCGCGGCCGCCTCCGCACGCCACCTCCACCCGCTCGGATGCGGCACGGCGCCACACCTCGCCCAGCGCATCCAGGGTGTCGCGGCGGTCCCGGGGCAGTGCGAAATCCGGCCACCGGACCCACCGTGAGTCCCACTGCACCGGCGGCGGCGTGCGCCCCAGCAGGTACACGGCGAAATCGGGCAGGGGGCCGTCGGGGAGCGGTCGTCGCAGCCCCCGGCCGCGGACGAGACGCCCGGACGGCAGGCGGAGGATTCCGGGAGCGTCGGCATCCCAGGTGTCGATCATGGTCGTCACCCTATGCGGTAGTTGCACCGTGGCTCTACTGCGGCGGGACGGGGCCGATTTAGCGCAGTGGGGCATGTGCGTTCAGCAGCCAGGCTCCGCCTTTCGCGGTCTGCCCGATGGGGTAGGTGCGCGTTCCGTCAGCGCGGGTGCATGCGGCCAGCCCGGTGAGGACTTCACCGTGGGTGCACCACAACGTGCCGTCGAGGTCGATGGTGTCCAGCGCGGCGCACAGTTCGTCGGGAGCCGCGTCCGGGGCGAGCAGCGGATGCTCGTGGATGGGCAGGCGGTAGCCGGCGGCCAAGGGGGCGAGGGTGTCGAGGCACCGGGTGGTCGGGCTGCAGTACAGGACGCGCAACTCGACTCCGGTCAGCGTGGCGACGAGGCCGGCGGCCTGGTCCCGTCCGAGGGCGCTGAGGGGCCGGTCGGCGTCGGGCCCGCTCCAGTCTTGCTTTCCTATCGCATGGGCGTGCCGGAGCAGGACGAACATCCCGGGCCTCCCTCGACGAGAGCGTGCGTGTGCGGGTCAGCATAGGCGCCGGGGCATCGAGGTGTGACGCTCTTGGCGTGCTCTCAGTATCCGATGGCTTCACGGACGAGAACGACGGTCCCGCGGCCCGGGACCAGTTCGCGTCCGTTGATCAGGATCTTCGAGATGGTGCTGCGGACTCCGTAGACATGTTGGGCGCGCACGTCTTCCCTGGGATAGGAATAGGTTTCGATGCGACGCAGAGCGGTCGCCAGGTCGGGCACCACCTTCTGGGCTCCGACCACCCACACCGCCAGGTCGGCACCGGATGCGTAAGGGGCGAGTTGGCTGCCGCTCGCGGACGCGGTGACGAGCCTTCCGTCCTCGGTGACCGCGTGCACGCTCCCGATCACGACGTCGGGTGCCGAGCGGGTGACGCGTACGTCGTCGTGGCGTGCGCTCATGTCCCAGTCGGATTGCTCGGCGCGCAGGCTGCGAAACCTTCCGGACGAGTTGATGGTGTCGTCGAGGCCGGAGTGTCTGAGTGTCTCGCTGGTCGTGGTGAAGATGGTCTTGTCGGTCGGGAGCAGGTCGGTCACGAGGGTGTGCGCGGCGTCGATGGTGTCGGCGATGTGCGCGGTGAATCCGTTGCGCCGCAGACTTTCCGCTGCCCTCTCCACTCGGTCGGGGTCTGCGGGCACCGCGAACGATTCGTCCACAGCGAGTTCGACAATGGGATTTTCGGTCATGATGCGAATCCTCTCGATATCGGCTTGCGGCTGCGAGCACCCCGCACCCTTCTGCGGCCGGCACAGTGGTCACAATTCTCCCGCGCTCGATCGCGCAGCCGTCGCCGAACAGCCGATGTGATCGGCAGCGCCGCGTCATCAGCCGGCGGCTCGTCCGTTCGGCGTCGGAATGCGCGATGATGAGATCGATCGCGGCACCGATCCAGGATGAGCACGCGGGAGCAGGAGTGACCGGTGAAAGCAGTCGTGTATACCGAGTTCGGACCGCCGGAGGTTCTCGGTGTCCGTGAAGTTGCGCGACCGACACCGAAGCCGGACGAGGTTGTGGTGCGCGTGCACGCGACGACGGTGACGCGGGCCGAGACCCTCATGCGCAGGGGGGCGCCCCGTTGGGGACGTGTCGTCCTCGGCGTCACTCGGCCGCGGAAGAATCGGCGGATTCTCGGGCTCGAATTCTCCGGGGAGATCGAAGCGACGGGCGCGGATGTACGCCGGTTCGCCACCGGCGACCAGGTTTTCGGATTCGCCGGATTTCACCTGGGTGCGTGTGCCGAATACGTCTGCTTGCCCGAGTCCGCGTCGCTCGAGCGGAAGCCCGCCGGCATCGGCTTCGCGGAGGCGGCCGCCGCGGTCGACGGCCCCTCGACGGCGCTCTACTTCCTTCGCGACAAGGCACACGTCCGTAGCGGCCGGCACGTTGTGGTCATCGGCGCCTCCGGGAGCATCGGAACCGCCGCTGTGCAACTGGCCAAACACCTCGGTGCCGAGGTGACCGCCGTGTGCGGCTCCCGTAACGCCGATCTGGTCACGGACCTGGGCGCCGATCACGTCGTCGACTACCGCACGGAAGACTTCACCGTCCGTCACGAGACGTACGACGTCATCTTCGACACCGTCACCGCGACCTCGTTCGCGCGATGCCGACGGGCGCTCACCCCGCGCGGCTGTTACCTCCCCACGACCGGCCTGATCAACTGGCCGCTCGGTGCGTGGACTGCGCTGCGCGGCGGACGAACCGTGCGGCCGGGGATGTCGGTCGAGAAGAAGAAGGCCCTCGCCTACGTGAAGGAACTGATCGAATCCGAGCGGTTCCGCGTCGTCGTCGACCGCAATTTCCCGATGGATCGGATCGTCGATGCACATCGGTACGTCGAACTGGGCCACAAGGTCGGCAACGTGACCGTCACCGTCAGCGGTTGACCGATCACGCCGATCCGATTGCGATCGGCGCGCACATCGCGGCGCGCGCTCCCCACAAATCTTCGACCGCCGGTCGGAGTTCGCCGCCCGGCCACCTCTCACCGGCGGCGATCACCGACACCACCGATGCCGGCGTTGACCGTGGAGATGTTCGCGATTCATGTCGACTCCCTCGGGTTCGGTTGCTCGTCGTGACGGTTCTCCGTCGAAGTGAGCGCGACGAGGGCGGTGAGCACCGTGGTGACCGCGGTTCGCGGGACGCCGGGCAGCAGCGCGGCGCCGATGTCTCGGGTCGCCCGGGGATCGTCGAGGCGAATCTGCGCGCAGCCGGGTGGGGGAGTGTCGGCGGCGGGCATGATGCCGACGCCCAAGCCGGAGGCCACCAGGCCGGACACGGTCCGCAGGTCCTCGCCTTCGAATGCGATCGTGGGGAGGGCGCCGGCCCGTGCGAACAGGTCGTCGACGGATCCGCGAAGGCCGTAGCCCGGCTTGAGCGTGATGATCGGTTCGGATGCGAGGTCACGGATCGTCGTCGATGTCGCCCCGGCCCGCGGGTGCTCGGAGGGCACCAGGACGACGAGTGGCTGTTCGAACAGCGGCGTGACCGTCAGTCCGTCCGGTGGTGGGTCGAGACGAGAGACGAGGGCGATGTCGGCCTGTCCGTTGACGAGGGTGTTCAGGCACGTGCGCCGTGCGCCCTGGCTGAGGACGAAACGGATCGCCGGATCCTCTGCGCGGACGATCCGAATCAACTCGGGCACGAGGTGCTCGCCGAGCGAAGTCTGAAAGGCGATGCGAACGGTTGCCCGCGTCCTGCGATCCTGGGTCCGGACGGCGTCGAGGCCGTCCACCACTGCCTCGAGTGCGCGTTGCGCGTACGGCACCAGTGTCCGGCCTGCATCCGTCAACCGGACGCCGCGCCCGGCCGGTTCCAGGAGTGGTGTGCCGAGTTGCTTCTCCAGCCGGCGGACAATCCGGCTGACCGTGGGCTGGGGCATTCCGAGCATCGCGGCGGCAACGGTCACGTGTTCGACCTCGCCGAGGGCGACGAGGACGGGAAGGTGCGGCAGCAGCGCCTTGACCGTCTCGCTATTCATGACTCAACTGTATGAGCCGTGTGCTGAAAGTGCATTGGATTCATCGGTTGCGTCGTCCTACCGTCGACTGCATGTCCGCCACGCATTTCACCGAGAAGGACACCGACGAGCCGGTCGCCTCGCGAGTCGTACCGCAGGAGCCGGGTCGGGACCGGAGACTCTCGGCGGCCCTGTGGTGTGCGGGCCTGGCGACGTTCGCGTTGATGTATGCGCCGCAAGGGCTCCTCACGCAGATCGGGCAGGACGCGTCCGTCAGCGCCGCACAGGCTTCGCTCCTGGTCTCGGCGGCCACCCTCGGGCTGGCGCTGTCGGTGCTGCCGTGGGCCCGGTTCTCGGATCGAGTCGGACGCCCCACCGCGATGCGGTATGCGGCGGCAACTGCCGGGCTTCTCGCCGTGGCCGTCCCCTGGCTTCCCACGTTCGAGGCCCTGGTGGCGGGACGTTTCGTACAGGGCGTCGCACTCGGTGGGCTGCCCGCGCTGGCGATGACGCTGCTCCACGAGGTCGCCGCCCCGGCGCGGACCGCGGTGCTGGCCGGTTCCTACGTCGCTGCAACATCTCTGGGTGGGCTGGGTGGCCGGCTTCTGGTCGTCCCGGTGGCCGATCACCTCGGGTGGCGTCCGGCGCTGGCGATTCTCGGTGTGGTCCTGGCGATTCTGATGGCGGTCCTGATGGTGGTGTTACCCCCAGGGCAGGGGCGGCGCCCCTCCGTCCCGTCCGGTGGCGGTCTCGCCGTTCATCTGCGGGACGTCCGGCTGCTGGCACTGTTCGGCATCGGTGCGCTGCTCGTCGGCGGCATGGTCGCGGTGTTCAACTATCTGCCCTTCCGGCTCGAGGCCGCCCCCTACCAGCTCGCGCCGACGGTGGTGTCGCTGATCTTCCTCGCGTACCTGGCGGGCACGGTGGGCTCCCGCGCCGCCGGCCGGCTGGTGGGCCGCTTCGGCCACCGAACCGTGCTCGTGCTGGCCTGCACGTCCATGGCGGGTGGGACGGTGCTGAGCCTCGACGGGTCGCTGATCCTGATCCTGCTCGGCCTGGCCGCCGTGACCGCCGGACTGTTCGTCGGCCACGCCGTCGCATCCGGCATGGTCGGCGCCCACGCGATTACGGGTCGCGCACAGGCGACGGCGCTGTACAACGTCTCCTACTACGCCGGATCCAGCCTCTTCGGCTGGGTCGGAGGTATCGCCTGGGCGAGCGGACACTGGGCCGGAGTGGCCGCGCTCGTCCTGGTCCTGACGACCCTGGCCCTCGTCCTCGCGCTTCTCCCGAAGACGAATCCGCCGCGCTGACTCACTCACGTACGCCCGGGGCCATCGTCCGAGGGCAGACCTGTTGTAATGGGGACGAGAGACTAGGGGGAGGGCGCATGATGACTGACGTATTCCTACTCGGTGCCGTGCTGTCCGGCGGCATCGGTGTCCTGGGATTGGCCGTCGCACTGTTCGGGGGAGCGGAACCGAACCCGCTGTGTGCGTGCGCCTTCGACGGGCGAACCGACATCTGTGACGACCGCCGGTCCTGACCGGACACGTGAACATCGGGTGGCCAACCGATGTCGGGTACGTCGATCGAGAGGTGGACAGCGCGTCTGTTCGCGATCTGTGCGACCGCACCGATGATTTTCCGCGGATCCGGGAGTCCTACCCGGCAGACGATGTGGCCGAGTGAAGGAGAGAGCCGTGGACGATGTCTGGTCGATGGTGCATGCGGAGCGTGCCGCGCTGATCGACGACCTCGTCGATCTCGACGCCGAGCGGTGGAAGGAGCCGTCGCTCTGCGGGGAGTGGACCGTCCACGACGTGGTCGCTCACCTGGTCGACACGGCCCGGACCACACGCCTCGGTTTCGTGGTCGGCCTCGCCCGGGCGCGGTTCGACTTCGACCGCCTGAACGCTCGCGGCGTGGAACGCGAACGCGGCGCCTCGCCCCAGGAGACGCTGGAGCGGCTTCGCCGGGTGGCGTTGCGCACGTCGACACCCCCCGCTCCCCTCGACAGCAGGCTCGTCGAGGAGGTCGTCCACGGTGAGGACATCCGTCGACCGCTCGGCCTCACCCGTTCCTACCCGCCGGAGGCCGTCGTCCGATCGCTCCGCCTGCAGACGCGCACGCCGGCGTCTTTCGGCGGCGCCAAGGAACTCGTTGCCCGTGTGCGGCTGACGGCCGCGGACGCCGACATCTCGATCGGCGACGGTCCGGACGTGCGCGGCACCGCCCTGTCCCTCCTTCTGGCCGTCTCCGGCCGGAGGGTGGCGCTGCACGACCTCGACGGACCGGGAGTCGGCACGCTGGCGGTGGCGCTCTGAGATCGTCCCGTTCGGGCCGGTGGCCACGGCCCTGGTGCGTCGTCATTCGAAGCTCACCTCGGTTCCCCTCAGCGTCGGCGCGCCGACGAGTGTCGTCCAACTCGGCACGTCTTCCGGTGCCATGCCCCCGGCCTCGCCGTAGACGACGTCCAGGGTGTCCTGTTCCATCGTCGAACCCGCATAGCTCGCGGGCGTGACCTGGGAGCCGTACCCCGGGACCTGGTCGGGGACACCGGCAGGCGCCGGAAAGTATTCGATGGCCGACGGTCCGGGGTTCCGCGTGGGAACCTGGTAGGCCCCGTCGTTGAACGATCCGCCCGGGTACTGCGGGAAGTTCCCGCCCGGTGCGGTGACGTCGTCGTAGCAAGCCGGTCCGCGGTTGTCGAGCAGGCGCGGCTCGTCCTGGTTGGGCACGTAGCGGCCTTTCGGATTGACGAACTGCACGGTGCCCCGCCCGCCGGGATATGGATCGTCCAACGCGAGCAACTCGAGGGCGATCGGCGCCGCCCGCACGAACGCCGCCAACGTGCACCCGAAGCTCGGCGAGTAGCGGCCGAGGAGCTGCAGTGCCTCACGCGAATCGGCGGCAATCGTCACGATGCTCCGGGCATTCGCCTGCAGAAGGTCCGCGGTGGACGCACTCGTCCCGGTGACCGTCGCGAGCAGTGTGGAAATCTGACCCTGCTTCTCCACCACGGTGTTTCCGGTGGTCCGCAGGCTGTCGAGGGCGTTGACCAGGTCGGGCGCCGCCTCGGAGTACGTCTGCGAGAAGTCGGCCAGACCGCGCAGATCCTCCTGGATGGCGGGAAGTTCGGTGTTCAGTCCCCCGAAGATCTCCTCCAGCCGGTCGAGGGTGGGGCCGAGTTCGGCGCCGCGGCCGCTCAGCCCCTGCGACAGCGCGCCCAGTGTGTTCGCCAGGTCCTGCGGCGGGATCGCCTGCAGGAGCGGCAGCAGGCCGTCCAGAACCTCGCCGACCTCGACGGCGTTGCCGCTCTTGTCCTGGCGCAGCGTGTCACCGGCCTGGATCGGCGGAGCCGTGTCGCCCTCCGGAACGATCAGCGACACATAGCGTTCACCGAACAGCGTCTTGGGCAGCAGCCGCGCGGTCGCGTTGGACGGGATCAGCGGTGCCTTGTCCGGCTGGATCGCGAGAGCGAGCGTGACCTCGCCCTCCTGGGACGACGCCGACCGCACCTCGCCGACGATGAGACCCCGCACCTTCACGTCCGCGTCCGGTGCCAGTGAGTTTCCGGCGCTGTCGGTGACGAGGTCGATCTCGACGACCTCGGTGAACGTCTTGTCGAACAGTGCGAACGAGATTGCCAGGAACAGTGCGAGGACGACGAAGAACACCAACCCCAGTACCCGTCGGCCCACGACGGATGCCGTGTCGCTCATTCGACCACCTTCACGATCGCCGTCGGTGGTGGTCGCCGCGACCGCGTCGGCGTGCGCCAACCTCCGGGTCCATCGTGCCCCGCACGGGGCGGGTGCGGTGCCGCATCGGCTCGAGCGCCGACAAATTCGCAGTCAACCTCGGCCTCGGCGGTGCCCTCCCACCGTTTTGCCGCCCGTGCGCTGGTATCGGAGCGATACCCTTGAGCGGGGAGATTCGGCGGAAGGACACAATGTGGGGCACCAACGACCCGTCGCCGCACCGGGCGTAGCCGCCGTGTGATCGGCCGGGGCTGCACTCCGAGTTACCGATGTACGAGCCGACCGACCTGGTCGAATCAGCAGAACGGACCCGCACAGCGCTCGCCACGGTCGTGGCACGCTTTTCGGACGCGTGGGGGTCCGGGTCCCCGCCTGACCTGTCGGTCTTCCTTCCCCGCGAACCGGCAGAACGGCGGTCGACACTGATCGAACTGATCAAGATCGACCTCGAGTACCGCTGGCTTCGCTACGACTTCCCCAAACGACTGACCGAGTACCGAGCGGAATTCGCGGAGCTGCAGGACGGACCGCTTCCCGCAGAACTGGTCTACGAGGAATTTCACGCTCGGCGCCGCGGTACACCCGACGCCGATGCGGCCACCATGGCGGCCGAGGCTGCCACCATGGCGGGCGGCCGGCGACCCGAAGAGTTCACGGACGACTACTGCAGCACGATGATCGCTCGACCGCGGGCACAAGTTGTTCTCGGCAACATCGACGTCGGCGACCGTGTCGACGACTTCGACCTGCTGATGAGGATCGGGTCCGGCGCCTTCGCCCAGGTGTATCTCGCGCGGCAACAATCGATGCAACGACTCGTCGCGGTCAAGATTTCCCACAACCACGGCATCGAGCCGCAGACCCTCGCCCAGCTGGATCACGACTACATCGTGCGCATCTACGACCAGCGACTGATCGCCGACGGTGAGTTGAAGTTGCTGTACATGCAGTATCTACCTGGGGGAACGCTGCTCGACGTGGTGCATCTACTGCGCTCGACGCCGACGGAACACCGGAGCGGGCAACTGCTGCTCGATGCCGTCGACGGGGTCCTCGCCGCCAAGGGCGAGGTGCGGCCCACCGAATCCGCTGTTCGAACACGGATCGCCTCCTTGACGTGGCCGGAGACCGTCGCCTGGCTGGGCCGCCGGCTCGCCGACGCGCTTCGGCACGCCTCCGAGCGCGGGGTGCTGCATCGAGACATCAAACCGGCGAACGTACTGCTGAGCGCCGAGGGGATCCCGAAGCTGGCCGACTTCAACGTCAGCTCCAGCCAGCGCATCAAGGGCACCAGCCCGCTGGCGTATTTCGGTGGCTCACTGGCCTATATGTCGCCCGAACAGCTCGAAGCCTGCCACCCGGGCTCACCGACCACCGCCGCCGACCTCGACACCCGGAGCGACGTCTACGCGCTCGCGGTCATGCTGTGGGAGTTGCTCACCGGACGTCGACCGTTCGCGGACGAAACGACGGCCGGTGAGTCGGAGACGTCGCTGGCCCGCATGCTCGCATTGCGCCGCAGGCCCGTGGCCGCGCAGTTCCTGTCGGAGCTTCCGCCGGACTGCCCCATGGCCCTGCGCCGGGTACTCCTGAAATGCTTGTCGCCCGATCGCGAAGACCGCTACCCGAGTGGCTCGGAATTGGCCCAGCAGTTCGACTTGTGCCTCGAGAAGAGGTCCCGGGACCTGGTCTATCCGCCCCCGGACAGTTGGCGGGCACGACTGTCGCGATCACCCACCCCCATCCTGTGGTCGTCGTCGCTCGTCGGCATCGGACTGGCGACGATCTACCTGGCCGTGCACATGCAGGAACTTCTCAACGAGCGACTGTCCGACGCCACGTACTCGAAGCTCTACACGAGCACCGTCGTCTTCAACCTCATCGCCTGGCCGCTGGCCGTCCTCATCTACGCCTACATGTCCCGCGATCTGCTCGCGGTTCCCCGCGGCCTGCGTAAGGGCAGACGCTACGACGAGGCCGACCTGGCACGGGTGCGGTCGCGAACCCTGTTCTGGGGCGATCTGTGTGCGCTCAACACTTTCGTATTCGCGGTCTGCGCATCCGTGGCGGGGGTGATGTTTCTTCGCTGGTTCACCGAGCTGTCGTCGCGGCTGATGGTCCATGCGGCGACGACAGTCCTGGTGGCAGGCACCATCTCCGTTGCGTACACGTTCTTCCTGTCGACGTTCTACGTCGTCCGCTGCGTCTATCCCATCTATCTGCGACACGGCCGCACGACAGCGCACGACGCCGACGTTCTCGGCGGGCTGCGCCGAAGAACGACGGTGTATCTGGCGGTGACGGCGTCGGTGCCGCTCGTCGGTGTACTGGCCGGATTCAGCACCCTCGAACCCGAGGAACTACCACTGGTGCGCGATTCGGTCCTGGGGTTGTGCGCGGCGTCGGGGCTCGCGTTCGTCGCCGTGTACTGGCTGTACAGGAAACTGGACGCCGACGTCCGTGCACTGGAGCGGGTGGTCTGACTCAACCGAGAATTCCGATGCGGGCCACGGTCGACGGGTGCGATCAGGTCCGCATGCGCGCAGACTGGAACCAGGAGGTCATCATGCGATTGTTACGGGGCCTGCTCGATGTGGTGCTGGGAATCCTCACGGCCGTACTCGGCACGGTGCTGGGGATCGTCGCGGCCGTGGTGTGGCTCGTCGGCGGGATCCTGTGCGTGACGATCCTCCTGATTCCCCTGGGCCTGCCCGTCATGAAGCTCGCCCGGCGACTGTTCACCCTCGCCGGCAAGCTGATGCATCTTCCCTGACGGTGTTTCGCCTGCCTGCGTGGGATGGCGGTCGCCGCTGCGCAGGGTGAAGAAGATGAACGGGGCCTCCCGGCTGAGCTGCTCGAAGAGTTCCGGGGAGCGATCGCGCACGGCGGCACCCGGGCGCGGCTCCGAGACACGTTCGACGGTGAACCCCGCCGCGGTGAACGCGTCGAACATGGCGTGCAACGGTCGGTGCCAGAATCTCATGGGGAAGGTCTCACCGGACTTCACCCATTCCTCGGTGAACTCGAACGTTCCGAGGTAGTCGTCCTGGCCGGACGGTCTGAAGTCCACGAACGGGTGATGCGTCGAGATCACGACGCACCCGCCCGGCGCGAGTACCCGTCGAAACTCGGACAACGGTCCCGACCAATCGTGGAGGTAGTGCATCACCAGCGACGCCACGACGACGTCGAACGTCGACGACGGGATGGGCAACTGCTGCTCGAGATCTGCCTGGATCAACGGGACGTCGGGTCCCAGGCGGTTTCGGGCGATCGCGAGCAGGTTCGTGCTGACATCGACGCCGGTGACCGTGGCGCCCGCGGCGACGAGCGCCTGCGACAGCACACCGCTGCCGCAGCCCGCATCCAGCACCCTCCGCCCGGCGACGTCGCCGACCAGCGCCAACGTCGCAGGTCGCTCGTACAACGTGTTGTACACGTTGTCCTCGATGTCGGCGTCGTACGCCGACGCGTACCTGTCGTAGTCGTTGAATGTCGCCACGATCCGATCATGGCGCATCGGACTGGCCGCCGGGTCCCGGCGTGGTCCTGCCGCTGCACGGCGGGGTGTCGAAACTCGGGTGTCGATGGTTCAGCTGACTCGGATGAGTTTCTTGTTCACGAATTCGTCGATCCCGTATTTGCCGAGTTCGCGACCGAAACCGGAGCGTTTGACGCCGCCGAACGGCAGCTCGACTCCTTCGGCGCCAACGGCATTGACGAACACCATGCCCGCGTCCAGCGAGTCGGCTACGCGGTCGGCCTGATCGGGGTCGGTGGTGAAGACGTAGGAACCGAGACCGAACGGTGTGTCGTTGGCCAGTTCGACGGCCTCGGCCTCGGAGCCTGCCTTGTAGACGGTCGCCACCGGCCCGAACAGTTCCTCCCGGTACGTGCGCGAATCCGGTGACACATTCGTCAGCACAGCGGGTGGGAAGAAGGCTCCCTGCCGTTCACCCTCGGACGCAATGGTGGCTCCCTCGGCGATCGCCTGCTGCACCTGCTCGGACAGCCGGTCGGCGGCGGCGACCGACGACAGCGGCGCGAGTCCCTCTGCAGATGCGAGCACCTCCGCAGTGAATTTTCCGACGAAATCGTCGTACAGGTCCTCGGCGATGATGAATCGCTTCGCGGCGTTGCAGGCCTGCCCGGTGTTCTCGAAACGACCTTCCACTGCCGCCTTGACGGTGGCGTCGAGGTCGTCGGAACTGAGCACGATGAACGGATCGGAACCGCCGAGTTCCAGCACCACCTTCTTGAGGTTGCGTCCGGCGATCTCGGCGACCGCCGCACCCGCACGCTCGGACCCGGTCAGCGACACACCCTGGACCCGCGGGTCGGCGATCGCGTCGGCGATCTGCTCGTTGGTGGCGTAGACGTTGGCGTAGGCGCCCTCCGGATATCCGGCGTCGCTGAAGATCTGGTGCAGCGCCGCCGCCGACTCGGGGCACTGCGGTGCATGTTTGAGCACGATCGTGTTGCCCAGCGCCAGATTCGGACCCGCGAACCGGGCCACCTGATAGTAGGGGTAGTTCCACGGCATGATGCCGATCAGCACACCGATCGAGCGTCGCCGGATCAGCGCGCTGCCGGAGCCTTCGACCAGGTCGATGGGCTCGTCGGCGAGGAACTTCTCGGCGTTGTCGGCGTAGTACCGGTAGATCGCGGCGCTGAAGTCCACTTCCCCCAGCGACTGATCGAGTGGCTTGCCCATCTCCCGCTGGATGATCGTGGCCAGCTCGTCGCGGCGTTCGGTGTGCAACTCGGCCACTCTCGTGAGCAGCGCAGCGCGCTCGGGAATCGTCGAGCGCCGCGACCACTCACGGTGCGCCTTCTCCGCCGCGGACAACGCCGCCTGCACCTCCTCGTCGGTGGCGGTCGGGTATTCGCGCACCGTCTGCCCGGTGGCCGGATCCACTACTGCGTACAAGCTCATGTCGCGTCTCCTCGGAAGGGTCGGATACCCCAGTATTGCGCGCGACGACGTGCTGCGGTGGGTAGTCACGGCACCACTCCAGAACGCCTCGATGCCCCGATCGTGTCGACCCCACGCCCACCGAGGGGCCGATCGCCATCGAGGACGCGTCCCACTTCCTGTCGACGATCGAACGGAAGAAGGATTCGGCGCCGTGGCGCACGCATCGGTTCGCCAGGTGCCGGGATCCAGGGTATGACGGTGCGGCAGCGTCGCGAGCGTCCCTTCAGCGAATAACCGGTTCGGTCAACGCTGTCGGCGATTGATGGCGCATAGACTGGGGCAATGACACTCTCGTCAGCGCCTGTCGCCCCGTTCGGACGCGTACTGACCGCGATGGCTACGGCGTTCACGGTGGAGGGCGACATCGATGAGGAGGCGACTGCTCGGATCGCCCTGCACCTGGTGGACCACGGACACGACGGACTCGTCGTCTCCGGCACAACCGGTGAGGCGGCCACGACTACCACCGCCGAGGACGGTCGGATACTGCGCGCGGTCAAGGACGCGGTAGGCGACCGCGCCCAGATCATTGCCGGAGTGGGCACGAACGACACCCGCCACACGCTGGAATTGGCGCGCCAGGCCGTCGCGCAGGGTGCCGACGGGCTGCTGCTGGTAACGCCGTACTACAACAAACCGAGTCAAGGCGGGATACTGCACCACTTTCGCTGCGTAGCGGATGCCGTCGATGCCCCTGTCATGCTCTACGACATTCCCGGCCGGGCCGGCACCAAGCTGGCACCCTCGACATTCGAGGCAATGGCGGACTGGCCGTCCGTGGTCGCGGTGAAAGATGCAGCCGGAGACCCCACCCAAGCGATCATGCTGCGCGAATTGGGGTACGCGGTCTACTCGGGAGACGACAGCCTCACCTTGGGTTTCCTCGCATACGGGGCATGCGGGGTCGTCTCTGTTCTCGGTCACGTGGCGGGCGACGAGATCCGTGCCATGATCGAGGCCTTCTTCTCCGGGGACGTCGAAACCGCGCGGAAGATCAATGCCCGCCTGCAGCCGGCTCTGCGTGCGGTCATGGGTGTCCCCAATTACGGTGCGACGACGGTCAAAGGGGCGCTGCAGTTGCTCGCTGTCCTGCAGAACAGAACCGTGAGGTCCCCGCTCCTTGCTCTCGACGACGACGAGTACGAAGCGCTCCGGACGGGGTTGTCGGCTTCCCAGTTGCTGCGCTGACCGGGCCGAAGGTGCACTCGGATCTGTCGACGGGACCTTACCGCCCGAATGGCGTGATCGATGTAGTCGGCCGCGAACAGCGGTGGCGTACGTGGAGTCACAGGCCGACGACGTGTTCGAGAGTGTCGAGTTCGGTGTCGAGGTGGTCGAGCATGTGGTGCAGGTTCGGGATGGTGCGCCTGCAGCCGGTCAACCCGAACACGAGTTGGTCGTCGCTGCTGGTGCAGGTGATGTTCAGGGCTTGTCCGGTGACCGGGATCGACAGGGGGTAGAGGGAGTCGAGGCGGGCGCCGTTCCAGTACAGCGGGGTGTCGGGTCCGGCGACGTTGGAGATCACCAGGTTGAACGGCGGCCGCTGCGGTCCTCGCCGGCCGAGGAGCATTTCGATACCGAGGGGGGTGGCGCCGACGGCGCTCATCGCCAGCACTTGGGCGGGACTCATCGCGCGGAGGGCGTCCTTGCCTTCGCGCATACAGGTGCGCACGGTGTCGAGGCGGTGGGCCGGGTCGGGCAGGTGGGTGGCGAGGTTGCACATCAGGACCCCGATCCGGTTCCCGCTCGAGAAGTCCGCATCGGTGCCGGAGGTGTTGGGGCGCAGGGACACCGGGACCATCGCGATCAGCGGATCGGCCGGCAGCGCACCGAGGTCGTGCAGGTAGCCGCGCAGTGCTCCTGCGGACATCGCCAGGATGATGTCGTTGACGGTGGCGTCGGCGTGTTTGGCGAGCAGCCGAATCCGTTCGAGCGGCCAGGTGCGGGCGGCGAAGTGGCGGGCACCCCCGATCGCGACGTTGAACATCGTGTGCGGTGCCTGCATGGACAGCGGGCCGCCCTTGGCTCGGAGGGCGCGTTCGATGGTGCCGGCCAGAGCCGGTGCCAGGCCGGCCACCTCGCTCGACGCGTCGCGGACGCCGCGCAGGACCTGACCGGGTAGGTTACGCCGGTTGGGCGGCATCGTCGCATGTTCCGGCAGCGCAGTGTCGGTCGCCGGCACGGGTGCGGCGGGTTGCCAGGGGGCGGGCATGCCGGTGCGGGTGGGGTCCTCACTCATGCTGCAGCGCAACAGATTCATCGCCGATGCGCCGTCGGCGAGGGCGTGGTGGATCTTGGTGTACACCGCGTAGCGGTCGTCGGCGAGGCCTTCGATCAGATGCATCTCCCACAGCGGTCGGCTGCGATCGAGTGCGGTGCCGTGCAGTCGTGCCACCAGTGTCATCAGTTCGGGCATCCCGCCCGGTTGGGGGAGGGCGAGGCGATGCACGTGATAGTCGACGTCGACGTCGGTCGCGGTGTCCCAACCCCACTGTCCCAGGGTGGTCACCGATCGACGGGCCTGCTTGCGGAAGAGCGGTGCCACCTCGTCGGAGGTGACAGCCGTCTCGAACATGTCCCCCATGCCGGCCGCGGACGATCCCTCGGGTGGGGTGAACACTGCCAGGCCGCCCACATGCATCGGATGTTTTCGCGACTCGCCGAGGAGGAACAGCGAATCGGTCGGCGACATCGGCAGCAGCATGCGAGGCATCCCTTCCGGCCCCGCCCGCACGCCCGCACTGCCACTGCGGGATTCCCGGGGCCCTCGTACAGCTCTAGGTAATCGAGTCGTAAGATAACGGTCAGGTGTGGTTCATATCACAATCCGGTGTCCTTTATTCAGTTGTACAGGACGCGTAGACAACCGCGCGAGGCCGAAAGTCCCGGATAGGACAAGTCGGGCACGCCGGCGGGGTCGGCCCGGGTGTGGTGGCGGCGAGGCGATGCCGTCACTGACCGGCGTCCCTCGAATTCGTCCGGCCGACTTCAGTCCTGCGGCCGGCGGGCGGGCGTGTTGCGGGCATCGTCGGTCGCGGTGCGGCGCCGGTCGATCGCGGAGGAGAACTCCGATCCGGGGGTTCGCGGGTCGAGGACGGCCGCGATGCCGAGGGCGTCGGCGATGGCGAGGGAGGCGCCCTGGCCTGCCGCTGGTGACATGCCGTGGGCGGCGTCGCCGATGATCACGGCCCGTCGATCACCCCACGAGGAGAGGTCGGGTACGCGTTCGGCATTGCAGGCGAAGATCGTCGGGGTCGGCGCGAGATGGCGGCGGACGTCCGGGGCCGGGGTCGGGAAGGCTGCGGTCAGCTCGCGTGCCCAGTCCTGCGACGAGTGCAGGCCGACACCGGCCGGCGGGAGCTCCGGGCGGGTCAGCCGCGCGAACCAGAAGATCCCCGTGTCGCCGCCGTCGAGGATGCCGAAGGTGTGTTCTGCGTGGCGGAAGAACGACAGCTCCCCGGGTCCGGGGTGTGCGTGGCCGGGGATGCGTGCGTGGTGGCCGTACAACACCACCTGGTCGTCGTAGACGGGTCGGGTGGGGCCGGCGATGATCTCTCCGCGCACGATCGAGGATATTCCGTCGCACCCGACGAGCACGTCCGAGGTGACGATCCGGCCGTCGGCCAGGTGCAGTCGCGCATCGTCGGGGGAGGTGTCCACCGCGGTGGCTGTCGCGCCGTGGATGATGGTGGCGCCGAGTTCCCGGCACCGCCGGCGCAGTGCGCCGATGAGATCGCGACGCCAGAAATGGTGGTGGCCGATCCCGTCGACAGGTGTCAGGGGTGCGCGTCGACTCCGGCCGTCGGTCGTCATCGAGATCGTGTGGACCGGGACCCCCGTGGCGCGGAGTGTGACGCCGACGTCGAGGGTGTCAAGGTCCGCGAGTGCCTGACCGGACACCGTGAGGTACGCGCCGTCCTCGCCCGCGGGTTCGGGTTCGCGCCGCTCGTACACGGTCACCCGGTGCCCGTGGCCGACGGCGGCGATCGCGAGTGTCAGCCCGCAGATGCCGGCTCCGACGATGGTGATCTCGGGCATGGACCCTCCGTTTCTCGAATGCGGACGCGGTCGCCGGCACTACGCCTGGTCGCGGTTCTCCGACCGGCCACAGTGTGCCTGGAAGGGGTGCTCCTCGACTGCGTCCGGGCGCGGACGGGTGCGTCGCCGAAATCGCTTGAACAGGGTTGTATTGAAAACTTGTGCGTTCTAAGCTGGGGTATGGCGACGGTCGAGCACGACTCGGCGGTGCCGGGCGGATCCGGGAGCCGCCGGTACCGATCTCCGCTGCGCCGCATGCAGGCAGCGCAGACGCGGGCGGTCGTACTCGAGACCGCCACCCGGTTGTTCGCCGAGCGCGGCTGGGTCGGCACCGGAGTGCGGGATGTCGCGCGGACCGCGGAGGTCTCCGTCGAAACCGTCTACGCGACATTCGGATCCAAGGCCGACCTGCTGAAGTCGGCACTGGAGGTTGCCATCGTCGGAGACGACGCGCAGGTGCCGTTGGCCGACCGGCCCGTCTACACCGCGATCCGAACGGGGCGCACGCCCAGTGACCGCATCGAGTCGGGTGCGCGCATGATCGCCACGATCAACGAGCGCATCTACCGCCTCGCCGTGGCCATCCGCCAGGGTGCGACGGCGGATGCCACGCTCGCAGCGGTGGCCGCCGACCTGGAGGGGCAGCGCAGGCGCTCGGTCGCCGACGTCGCAGACCTGATCATGGGCCGTCACGCCGATCCCGGTCAGGTCGACGAACTGTGGGTCCAGACCCACGACCAGGTCTACGCCCTGCTCGTGGACGAATGCGGGTGGAGCCGTGTCCGTTACGAGTCGTGGTTGATCGACCGCATCGAAGAAATCCTCGGCCGCCCGGTGTGATCCACCGGCGTTCTCGTCTGGAGTAGGTCATGACTACCGACACTCGGCCCTCCGCCGACACCCGCATCATGCGCGTCGTCCACAACGCGCTGCGCCGCGATATCGCGCGCGCCTCGGGCGTGCTGCGCACGGCACCTCCGCCCGCACAGACCCAGCGGGTCGCCCTCGCCGATCATCTCGTGTGGATGATGCATTTCCTGCACTTGCACCACAGCGGCGAGGACCGTGGGCTGTGGCCGCTGGTTCGCGAGTTGAACCCGGACGCCGGGCCGCTGCTCGACGCGATGGACGCCGACCACGCGCGAATCGGTCCCGAGATGGAGCGGGTCGCCGCTGCCGCAACCGAGTATCGTGTGAATTCTGTTGCTCGCGTGCAGCTTTCGAATTCCATCACTGCTCTCGAGCAGGTTCTGCTGCCGCATCTACGGCGTGAGGAGGACGAGATGATGCCGGTCGTCGCCCGAACTCTGACCCCTCGTCAGTGGGACGACGTGGAACAGCAGGTGTTCATCGACTCGAAGACCAAGCGGGAGCTGGGGATCGAAGCTCACTGGATTGTCGACGGTGTCGATCGGGACGACTACGACGTCACCGTTCGCAAGGTCGGTCCCGTCACCCGGTTCGTGCTGCTCCACACGTTCGCACGACCGTATCGGCGGGCCTGCGCCGCCCGGTGGGGCGCCGACCTCGACGTGAGACCGCGGCACCAGCGGCCCGCCCGCACCGAGGGCTCGGCGGAACTGTGGATCGACGTGCCGGCACGGCAACTGTACGACGCGGTCGCCGACGTCACCCGCATCGGCGAACGCAGCCCGGAGTGCCGCAGGTGCGTGTGGCTGCCGGGACGGTCGCCGGGGACCGTGGGCGCCCGATTCCGGGGGCACAACCGCGCACATCACATGCGATGGTCCCGGGTATGCGAGGTGACCACCGCCGATCCGGGCAGGAGATTCGCATTCCACACGGTCTCGGATCGGCGAAACCCGCTGTACCACGACTCGACCACGTGGTCGTACACGTTCAGGGCGGACGGCGACGGCACCCGGGTGACGCACTCGTACCGGATCGACGTAATGCCGTACCGCCCGCTGCTCTCGCTCTACTCGCACGTCCAGCCGCAGCACCGCGACATGCGGCCGCAGATGCGGCAGAACCTGGAGGCGCTGCGGCGGCAGGCGCACGCCGGCACGGCTACAGCGGCCCTGCCCCGAACGGTCCAGCGGGAGCGGAGGACGTGATTCGGACGAGGTGATTCAATGGTGGTCATCGATCCCCACGGCAAGGAGAGCGCATGCTGGTGGCATTCAGCGTCAGCCCGATGGGCGGGGACTCCGACAGTGTCGGTGCCGCGGTCGCCGCGGCCGTGCGTGTTGTCCGCGAATCCGGGCTGCCCAACGAGACCACGTCGATGTTCACCACCGTCGAGGGTGAGTGGGACGAGGTGATGGCCGTCGTGAAGCGCGCGACGGACGTTCTGCTGGAACAGTTTCCGCGGGTCAGTCTGGTGCTGAAGGCGGATATCCGGCCGGCGCGCAGCGGTCAGCTTCGGGCGAAGGTCGAGACCGTGGAGCGTTACCTGGCCGAGTGACCGTTCTCGCCGGAGTACTGGTGGGCGAGTTCCGTGCCGATCCGGGCGAGTTCGGCGCGGACCGCCCTGGGTTCGAGCACCCAGGCCGTCGAGCCCCAGCCGGCGAGGTTTCGGGCGATGTCCAACGGGGTCGGTGCGGCGAGACGGACGCGGGCGCGACCGTCGTCGCTCTCACCGTCGGCGTGGCAGTGCCGCCCGAAGTGGTCACGCAGTATCGGCACGAACCTGGCGTCGATGAGCACGGTCGCCCACGTCGTGGAACGCCGCTGCTCCACCTCGCCGACCACGTCGTCCCACGCCGCTGTGAGGGGAAGTCGTCGGGGCGCTCGGCGGGTTGCTCCGTCGATACGGCGTCGACGATCCGGTCGACGCGGAACGTTCGCTGCCCCCGTTCGGTGCCGGCGAGCAGATACCAGATGTCGTCCTTGTCGACGAGACCCCACGGGTCGACGAGTCGTTCGGACCGCTGCCGGGCGTTGTTCGTGTAGGTCAGGCGCACTTTCCGGCGCCGGACGACGGCGGCCTGCAGCAGGTCGACCATCTCGGGTCTGCGGCGGTCGCGCTCGCCCCACCGGGTGGGATCGATCAGGGTGGCAGTGGCGGCGGCCTCGGCGTCGGCCCGGAAGGTCTGTGGCAGCGCCCGCACGAGTTTGCGCAGCGCCGCCTTGGCCTCACCCGAGACGGCGGCGGCCGGGCCGACCAGCAGGAACAGCGCCTGCGCTTCGGTTGCGGACAGTCCGCTGAGGTCGGTGCGAGCGCCGCCGAGGAGCGACCATCCGCCGCCGCGGCCGGACTGCGGATACACGGGGATACCTGCGGCGGACAGCGCCTCGAGGTCGCGCCGCGCGGTGGCGACGGACACCTCGAGTTCGTCGGCCACTT
The DNA here is from genome assembly GCF_042673295.1 of Rhodococcus sp. NPDC057014. Lineage (NCBI taxonomy): Bacteria > Bacillati > Actinomycetota > Actinomycetes > Mycobacteriales > Nocardiaceae > Rhodococcus > Rhodococcus sp. NPDC057014. Next base: position 17,285 of record NZ_JBHUSF010000052.1, on the reverse strand, counting down.
CGGCGGCGGTCACCCGCCCCCGGGACTGCATCAGCAGGAGGGTGGCGACGAGTCGGTCAGCGCGCATGTCCACAGTGTCCCTCGGAAAGTGCTCAATTGGTGAGCACTTTGAGTCGGAGGATGGATCTTGTCACCGACCGAGGAAGGGATCCACCGATGTTGCGAGGACTCACCACCGTCAGCTTCTATGCCGACGACCTGACGGCCGCCCAGGCCTGGTACACCGAACTGCTCGGAGTCGAGCCGTATTTCGTGCGCTCGGTGGCGGGGTCGCCCGCCTACGTCGAGTTCCGGATCGGCGACTACCAGCACGAACTCGGCATCATCGACAGCCGATTCGCCGGACCGGACCGGTCGCGCGACGCCGAGAACACGATGACCTACTGGCACGTCGACGATCTGAAGGCGGGTGTCGAGCGGCTGCTGTCCCTGGGCGCCACCCTGCACGGGAAGCCGGTCGAACACGGGCCCGGATTCGTCACCGCGTCCGTGGCCGATCCGTTCGGGAACATTCTCGGCGTCATGTTCAACCAGCACTACCTGGACATTCTCGCGTCGAAGGCAGGGATGTGACATGAACACCGTCGTCGCTCGCACGACCGCACAGTGGCGTGCATGGCTTTCGGAGAATTGCCGGTCCGAGAAGGAGGCCTGGTTGATCATCCAGCACAAGGGCAGCGGGACGCCGAGTGTCCGCTATCCCGAGGCGATCGAGTAGGCGCTGTGCTTCGGATGGATCGACGGCCTGCACCGCTCACATGACGCCGACAGCTCGCGACTGCGCTTCACACCCCGCACCGCGCGCAGTTCCTGGAGCCGGGCCAACCGGCAGCGCGCGGCGAGCATGATCGAGCAGGGACTGATGACCGAGGCGGATCACGCGGCCATCGAACTGGCCAAGTCCGCGGGGACCTGGGAGAACGCGACACAGGACGACAGCTCGGTGGTTCCCGGCGATCTGAGGGCAGCGTTCGCGCGAAACGAGGTTGCACACGCGAACTTCGAGAAGTTTCCGCCGTCTTCGACACGGTTGATCCTGGAGTCTTCCGCGCAATCCCGGTCCTTCAGGTCCGGGATAGCCGATCTGGATTTGTCGGACCCTGGGGCTAGTGTCTGGGTCATGGCGGGGAGGGTGGTGAAGCGGGCGTTCAAGTACCGTTTCTATCCGACTGCGGTGCAGGCGGAACAGCTCGCTCGAACGTTCGGGTGCACCCGGTATGTCTACAACCGGGCGTTGGCCGAGCGGACGCGGGCCTGGTCGCAGGAGCAGCGGCGGATCACGTACGCGGACACCTCGAAGATGCTCACCGGATGGAAACGGGACCCCGAGACCGCGTGGTTGGCGGAGCCGTCGAAGGGGCCGTTGCAGGAATCGCTGCGGCAATTGCAGGGCGCGTTCGAGAGGTTCTGGCGCAAGCAGTCCCGCTACCCGCAGTTCAAGAGTAAGGGCCGGTCGAAGGATTCGGCGACCTACTTCTCGAACTGCTTCACCTACCGGGGCGGGCAGCTCCGGTTGGCCAAGCAGTCCGAACCCCTGGACATTCGGTGGTCGAGGCCGCTGCCGGAGGGGGCCGTGCCGTCGCAGGTGACGGTGTCGCGTAACGCTCGCGGGCAATATCACATCTCGATCCTCGTCGAAGACGTGATTCCCGAGCTCGAGCCGGTCGATCGGGTGGTCGGGCTCGACGCCGGGATCACGAGCCTGTACACGCTCTCGACGGGGGAGAAGATCGCCAACCCGCGCCACGAGCGCACGGACCGTGTGCGGTTGGCGAAGGCGCAGCGGACGCTGGCCAGGAAGGAGAAAGGGTCCCGTAACCGGGCCAAGGCCCGACTGAAGGTCGCGAAGATTCGTGGCCGGATCGCCGATCGGCGCCGCGATTATCTGCACACACTCTCTACTCGACTGGTGCGCGAAAACCAAGTGATCGCCATCGAGGATCTGAGTGTGCGGAACATGGTCAAGAATCGGTCGTTGTCTCGGGCGATCTCGGATGCGGGCTGGTCCGAGTTCCGGTCGATGCTCGAGTACAAGGCCGACTGGTACGGGCGGCGGGTGGTGGCGGTCGACCGGTTCTGTCCGTCGTCGAAGACCTGCTCGGTGTGCGGGGAGATCGCCGGGGCGATGCCGCTGAATGTGCGGGAGTGGGCGTGCCGATGCGGCGCGGTCCATGATCGGGATGTGAATGCGGCGAGGAACATTTTGGCCGTCGGACTGACGGTGGCAGCCTGCGGAGACGGTGTGAGACCACCCCGCACCTAAAGTGTGGGGAGGCGACTGTCTGTGAAACAGGAACCTCGGGGCGCGAGTCCCGAGGGGAATCTCGGTCGTTCACGGCCGAGAGGAAGTCAAAGCGTCAGCCAAGAAGCCGGACACGAGGAAGCGGCGGATCGAACGGACGGTCACGCTGGCTGCGATGAATCTGCGGGCCAACCATCCGGGTGTCCGGATCGGGGACGGTGTGCAGTAGCAGATCATTCCGGCGACCGGAGAGGGGAGAATCGAATGGACTGGCCGCACGAACTCGCCGATCAGCTCAGCTGGCACTGGGACCATCAATTGCGCCCACGGCTGACGGGGCTGACCGATGAGGAGTACTTCTGGGAGCCTGCCCCGGACTGCTGGAGTGTGCGCCCGAGAGGCCACTCGCAGGCTCCCGTTCAGGCCGGCAGCGGCGAGTTCACCATCGACTTCGCCTTTCCCGCGCCGGACCCGCCGCCGATCACGACCATCGCCTGGCGGCTCGGGCACATCATCGTCGGTGTCTTGGGCATGCGGATCGGCAGTCACTTCGGCGGCCCGCCCATGGACTACGAGACGTTCGACTACGCCGGCACCGCTGCGCGGGCGCTCACCCAACTCGACGAGCAGTACGACGCCTGGTGCGACGGCGTGCGGGGTCTCGGAACCAGCGGCCTCGCCGAGCCGTGCGGGCCCAGCGAGGGACCGTTCGCGGACTACCCGATGGCGGCGCTGGTGTTGCACATCAATCGCGAGGTCATCCACCACGGTGCCGAAGTGGCGCTGCTGCGCGACCTGTACCTGCGACGGCAGGCCTAGCGTGCGCCCGCGACCCGGGCGAGCCGGCGGACGAGGATCCGCACGACCGGGCCGTAGGTGACGCCGAGCACCGCATCGAGCGGCCCGGGCGCGGACATCGTCATCGTGATCCGCGAACCGTGGCCGCGGGGCTCGACGAGGTGATCGAGCGTCATCGGCCCCACCTGCCAGGTCCAGGAGCGGCCGGGTGTCGTGGCCGAGATGGATACGGGAACGGGCACGATCCAGAGCAATCGGGCCGCGCCGCACCTGCCGGACTCGATCTCGGGGGAACCGAGACCCCACGCGCCGCGCACGTGCGGCGCCCACTCGGGCCAGCGCGCCGGCTGAGCGACGAGCGCCCACACGGCGTCCACCGAGGCGTCGGAATCAGCTGAGAAGGAATGCGGCACGGGGTAGGAGTACCCGTTTTCGGCCCCGGCCGACGGGGAGGGGGTGGACGTGAACAACGGGTGAACTGGGCCGTGTCGAGTTGCGTGTAACTCGCGGTACTGGCCACGCTTGTAGGGAACGGTGAGGGAGGGAGCCGATCATGCTCGTTCGTCTACCCGGGGTGTATCGCCCCCAGCGCGACACGTGGCTGCTCGCCGAGGTGCTGGCCACCCGAGAACTCGGCCCGGGCACCCGCGTGCTCGATCTCTGCTGCGGCACAGGCGTGTTGAGTGTCGAGGCGTGTGCGGCGGGGGCCGGCTGGGTGACCGCGGTCGACGTATCCCGCCGCGCCGCGATCAGTACGTGGCTCAACGCCACATTGAACCGCCGGACGATCCGTGTGGTGCGGGGCGATCTGGTGGACGCGGTCCGGACTCTTCGCTTCGACGTGGTGGTGGCCAACCCGCCGTACGCGCCGGCGACCGACGACGCCAGGCCGGGCCGGGTTCTCGCGCGGGCCTGGGACGGGGGCATCGACGGGCGCGCCGTGCTCGACCGGATCTGCAGCGAAACCCCGGACCTCCTCGCTCCCGGCGGCACGCTGCTCCTCGTCCAGTCGACGCTCAACGGAGTCGACAAGACGCGGGCCATGCTCGAGGAACGGGGACTGCGGGTGGACGTGGTGGCGGCGGAGGACGTGCCGTTCGGTCCCGCGCTCACGTCCCGCACGAGGATGCTGGAGGCACGGGAGATGATCCGGCCGGGCCAGCGCACCGAGCGCATCGCGGTGCTGGCGGCGACCGACCTGCGGTCCGGCGACACGCGGCACTGACCCGGCGAGCGCATCGACCCGATTCCGGTGTTTGTCCGATTCGCCACGATCGCGCGGCAACTGCGGTTCCATGGACGGGTGCGTTCAGGACTTCGCAAGGTATCGAAGTCGGCGCGGACCCCGAATCCGGCGTCGGCCCACTCGACCTGAAGGAGAGCAGACGTGGTCATCCCGCACACCGGTGGTCCCGCGGAGGAAGCCCTGCTCAGGGGAGGGCGCTTCTTCACCCCGGGTGTGTTCTCGGACGACCTGCGCACCGTCACCCGGGAAGGCGGGCGGCAGGGCGATGTCTTCTACCGGGACCGCTGGAGCCACGACAAGGTGGTGCGGTCCACCCACGGCGTGAACTGCACCGGATCGTGTTCGTGGAAGATCTACGTCAAGGACGGGATCATCACGTGGGAGACCCAGGAAACCGATTACCCGTCGGTGGGTCCGGACCGCCCGGAGTACGAACCCCGCGGCTGCCCCCGCGGAGCGGCGTTCTCCTGGTACACCTACTCGCCGACACGCGTGCGGTATCCCTACGCGCGCGGGGTTCTCGTCGAAATGTACCGGGAGGCGCGTGAGCGTCTCGGTGATCCGGTGGACGCGTGGGCCGACATCCAGGCCGACCCCGCACGTCGCCGCAAGTATCAGCAGGCCAGGGGCAAGGGCGGGCTCGTGCGGGTCACCTGGGCCGAGGCCACCGAGATGATCGCCGCGGCGCACGTGCACACCATCAAGGAATACGGTCCCGACCGCGTCGCCGGGTTCTCACCGATCCCCGCGATGTCGATGGTGTCGTTCGCCGCGGGATCGCGGTTCGTCGAACTTCTCGGTGGCGTCATGACCTCGTTCTACGATTGGTACGCCGACCTGCCGGTTGCCTCGCCGCAGGTGTTCGGCGACCAGACCGACGTTCCCGAGTCCGGCGACTGGTGGGACGCGGCGTATCTGATGATGTGGGGTTCCAACGTTCCGGTCACCCGGACGCCGGACGCCCACTGGATGGCCGAGGTGCGGTACCGCGGAACGAAAGTCGTGTCGGTCAGCCCCGATTACGCCGACAACACGAAATTCGCCGACGAGTGGATGCCGTGCGCGGCGGGCACGGACGGCGCGATGGCGATGGCGATGGGACACGTGATCCTGTCGGAGTTCTTCGTGCCGCGGCGGGAGCCGTTCTTCGTCGACTACGTGCGGCAGTTCACGGATCTGCCGTTCCTGATCGCACTGGAGGAACGCGACGGCCGCCTCGTTCCGGGAAAGACCGTGACGGCCGCGGATCTCGGGGACACGAGCGAGAACGCCGCGTTCAAACCCGTCCTGGTGGACGGCGCGACCGGCGACGTCGTGGTGCCGCACGGTTCCCTCGGATTCCGTTACGGCGACGAGGGCGTGGGGAAATGGAACCTGGACCTCGGTGACGTCGTTCCCGCGCTGACGGTCGCCGGGCCCGACGGGGACGGCGAGACCGCCGCGGTGCACCTGCCGCGGTTCGACACCCCGGACGGCCACGGCGAGACGCTGGTGCGCGGTGTGCCGGTCCGCCGGGTCGGCGACCTTCGGGTGTGCACCGTCTTCGATGTCCTGCTCGCCCAGTACGGCGTTGTGCGGCCCGGGCTTCCCGGTGACTGGCCCGGCGGCTTCGACGACGCGGGCACCCCGTACACCCCGGCGTGGCAGGAGCCGATCACCGGGGTCGCGGCGGCGCAGGTGATCCGGATCGCCCGCGAGTTCGCGACCAACGCCGTCGACTCGGGCGGGCGTTCGATGATCATCATGGGCGCCGGGATCTGCCAGTGGTTCCACGGCGACGCGACGTATCGGGCGGTGCTGAGCCTGCTGTTGCTCACCGGGTCGATGGGCCGCAACGGCGGCGGGTGGGCCCACTACGTCGGGCAGGAGAAGTGCCGACCCGTCACGGGATGGGCGACGGTTGCGATGGGCACGGACTGGAGTCGTCCGCCGCGCCAGATGGCGGGCACGTCGTATTGGTACGTCCACACCGACCAGTGGCGGTACGACGGGTACCGCGCCGACGCCCTCGCGAGCCCCACCGGCCGGGGAAACTTCCGGGGCAGGCACACGATGGACGTGATGACGTCGGCCGTCTCGATGGGGTGGACGCCGTTCTATCCGCAGTTCGACCGCTCCAGCCTCGACCTGGCGGACGAGGCCGAGGCCGAGGGGCGTGACGTGGTGGAGCACGTGACCAGCCGATTGGCCTCGGGGGAGTTGAAATTCGCGCTCACCGACCCGGACGATCCGCGGAACTGGCCGCGGGTGCTGAGTGTGTGGCGCGCGAACCTGCTCGGTTCGTCGAGCAAGGGAAACGAGTACTTTCTCCGTCATCTCCTCGGCACGTCGTCGAATCTGCAGGCGGAACCCACGCCCGAGGACCTCCGTCCGAACGAGGTGACGTGGCGCGACGACATCCCGGAGGGCAAGCTCGACCTGCTGATGTCCATCGACTTCCGGATGACGTCCACCACGTTGCTGTCGGACGTCGTCCTTCCCGCCGCGACCTGGTACGAGAAGTCCGACCTGTCGAGCACCGACATGCACCCGTACCTGCACGCCTTCTCGCCGGCGATCGACCCGCCGTGGGAAACCCGTTCCGATTTCGACGCTTTCGGTGCGGTGGCGCAGGCGTTCAGCGTGCTGGCGCGACGGCATCTCGGTGTGCGCCGCGACGTCGTGATGGGCACGTTGCAGCACGACACCCCGGGAGCGATGGCGTACCGGGGCGGCACCGAACAGGATTGGCGGGCGCGCGGTGAGACGCCGGTCCCGGGCAGGACGATGGGGCCGCTGGTGGTGGTCGAACGGGACTATCCCGCCGTCGCCGAGAAGTGGGCGGCGCTGGGCCCACTCGTCGAGTCGGCGGGGCTCACCACCAAAGGCGTCACCACGCATCCGGACCGAGAGGTACGCGAACTCGCCGCCGAGCACGGTGTTCTCGACTCCGGTGTCGCCGCGGGTCGTCCGGCGCTCGACACCGCCGAGAAGATGGCCGAAACCATCCTGGCGCTGTCGGGGACGTCGAACGGCAGACTCGCCGTCCAGGGATTCCGCGAACTGGAGAAGCGGACGGGCAGGCCGCTCGCGCACCTCGCCGAGGGAAGCGAGGAGCGCCGGATCACGTTCGCCGACACCCAGGCCCGGCCTGTTCCGGTGATCACCAGCCCCGAATGGTCGGGCAGCGAGACCGGCGGTCGCCGGTACGCACCGTTCACGGTGAACATCGAGGAGTTGAAGCCCTTCCACACGCTGACCGGGCGCATGCACTTCTTCCTCGACCACGACTGGATCGAGGAACTGGGGGAGCAGTTGCCCATCTACCGCCCGCCGCTCGACATGGCCCGGTTGTTCGGCGAACCCGCCGTGGGCGATCGGCAGGGCGGGATCGGGCTGAGCGTGCGCTATCTGACCCCGCACTCGAAGTGGTCGATCCACTCCGAGTACCAGGACAACCTGTTCATGCTGTCGCTGTCGCGGGGTGGGCCCACCATGTGGATGAGCCCGAACGACGCCACGCAGATCGAGGTGCGGGACAACGACTGGGTGGAGGCGGTCAACCGCAACGGGGTGGTGGTGTGCCGGGCGATCGTCTCGCACCGGATGCCGGACGGCGTCGTCTACGTCTACCACGCGCAGGAACGCACCATCGACGTGCCACTCACCGAAACGACAGGACAGCGTGGGGGCATCCACAATTCGCTGACCCGGCTGCTGATCAAGCCGTCCCACATGGCCGGCGGCTACGCGCAGACGTCGTTCGCGTTCAACTATCTGGGGCCGACCGGGAACCAGCGCGATGAGGTGACGGTGGTGCGCCGTCGCTCGCAGGAGGTGACGTACTGATGCGTGTCATGGCTCAGCTCGCGATGGTGATGAATCTCGACAAGTGCATCGGCTGCCACACCTGTTCGGTGACGTGCAAGCAGGCGTGGACCAATCGCTCGGGCACCGAATACGTGTGGTTCAACAACGTGGAAACCCGGCCCGGCCAGGGCTATCCGCGCACCTACGAGGACCAGGAGAAGTGGCGCGGCGGGTGGGTGCGGGACGGCAAGGGGCGGCTACGCCTGCGGGACGGCGGCCGGTGGAAGAAGCTCTCGCGGATCTTCTCGAACCCGAAGATGCCGTCCATCGACGACTACTACGAACCCTGGACGTACGACTACGAGAACCTCACCCGGGCCCCGCTCGGCGAGCACATACCCGTCGCGGCGCCGCGCAGCCTGATCAGCGGCAGGCCGATGAAGGTGGAGTGGTCGGCGAACTGGGACGACGATCTCGCGGGTTCGCCCGAGATCCTTCCGGACGATCCGGTGCTGAAGAAGGTGAGCGACACCGTCAAGCTCGAACTCGAAGAGACGTTCATGTTCTACCTGCCGCGCATCTGCGAGCACTGCCTCAACCCGTCCTGCGTCGCCTCCTGCCCGTCGGGGGCGATGTACAAGCGGTCCGAGGACGGCATCGTGCTCGTCGACCAGGACAAGTGCCGCGGCTGGCGGATGTGCGTGTCCGGATGCCCGTACAAGAAGGTGTATTTCAACCACAAGACCGGCAAGGCCGAGAAGTGCACGTTCTGCTATCCGCGCGTCGAGGTGGGACTGCCGACCGTGTGCGCGGAGACGTGCGTCGGCCGGCTGCGCTACATCGGCCTGCTCTTCTACGACGTCGACAAGGTCCTGGCCGCGGCCTCGGTGGAGAACGACACGGACCTGTACGAGGCGCAACTCGACCTCCTGCTGGACCCCCGCGACCCCGCAGTTGTGGAGGGCGCCCGCGCGGAGGGAATCTCGGACGAATGGATCGAGGCGGCCCAGAATTCGCCCGTCCACGCCCTGATCACGGACTGCCGGGTCGCGCTTCCGCTGCATCCGGAATTCCGGACGATGCCGATGGTCTGGTACGTGCCGCCGCTGTCGCCCGTCGTCGACGCCGTCAGCCGCGACGGTCACGACGGCGAGGACGTCGGCAACCTGTTCGGTGCGCTCGACTCGTTGCGGATCCCGGTCGAGTACCTGGCGGGACTGTTCACCGCGGGCGACACCGAGGTGGTGGACGGCGTCCTGCGCCGCCTCGCTGCGATGCGGTCGTACATGCGCGACATCAGCCTCGGCCGAGAGCCGCAGCCCCACATCCCGGCCGCGGTCGGGATGACGGAGGAACAGATCTACCAGATGTACCGGTTGCTGGCGCTCGCGAAATACGAAGAGCGGTACGTGATCCCCACCGCCTACGCCGCCGACGGACACCGCCTCGAGGAGACGGCGACGCAATGCGCTCTCGACTTCGAGGGCGGCCCCGGCATGCACGGGTCCGGTCCCTTCGGTGAAGCCAGCGGCGGCCCGGTCCCCGTGGCGGTCGAGACATTCCACGCGCTGCGCGAGCGGCAGACCACCGGCGAGATGTCCGCCAACGCGAGCCACCCGTCCCGCGTGAACCTGCTGAACTGGGACGGCAAAGGCGCCCCGGCCGGCATGTTCCCGGAACGGAGCGAGCAGTCGTGACCGGACTGTTCCGCCGTCGGCGCGCGGCCACCCGCGATCGCCTGGTGTGGCACGCGGCGGCACTGCTGCTCGCGTATCCGGACGACGGCCGCGACGAGCGTCTCCACGTCGTCGCCGACATCCTCGGGCACCTGCCGCCCGATTCGAGGCGGCTGCTCGCGGAGGCGCATCGCTTCCTGTGCGAGACGGACCCGTATGTGGCGGCAGCGCAGTACGTCGAGACGTTCGATCTCCGCCGCCGCACGACGCTGTATCTGACGTACTGGACCGCGGGCGACACCCGCAACCGCGGCCGCGAGATCCTGGCCTTCGCCGACACGTACCGCCGCGCCGGGGTCGAACCGCCGAAGGACGAGTCGGCCGATCACCTGACGGTGGTGCTCGAGTTCGCCGCGCTCGTCGACGCCGCCGCGGGTGCGGGACTCCTGTCGGCGCACCGGGTTCCGCTCGACATGCTGCACGCGGCGCTCGGCGAGACGGGCTCGCCGTACGCCGGCGTCGTCGCGGCGGTGTGCGGCACACTGCCGCCCGCCTCCGACCGGGACGTGGTGCGGGCGCGGCAACTCGCCGCGGCCGGGCCGCCCGCCGAGGCCGTCGGGCTCGAGCCCTTCACCCTGACCGTTCCACCGCGCCGCGAAGGAGCGACCTGACATGTTTGCCGGTGAACTGTTCTGGGACATCGTGCCGTACGTGACGCTGGCGATCTTCGTGGTGGGCACGTGGTGGCGGTACCGCTACGACAAGTTCGGCTGGACCACCCGCTCCTCGCAGCTCTACGAGAGCCGGTTGCTGCGGATCGGCAGCCCGCTGTTCCACTTCGGCATCCTCGTCGTGATCGGCGGCCACGTCATCGGCCTGGTCGTCCCGCAGTCGTGGACCGACGCGATGGGGATGAGCGAGCACGCCTATCACGTCCAGGCCCTCGTGCTCGGCACGATCGCGGGGGTGGCGACCCTGGCCGGTGCGCTCGTTCTGGTGTACCGGCGGCGCACCCGCGGTCCGGTGTTCACGGCGACCACCTGGAACGACAAGCTGATGTACGCGGTGCTGCTCGCCGCGATCGTCGCCGGGCTGGCGACCACCCTGCTCGGATCCGGCGTCGTCGGCGAGGAGAGCAACTACCGCGAGACGGTATCGCCGTGGTTCCGGTCGATCTGGATCCTGCAGCCCCGCGGCGATCTGATGGCGCAGGCGTCACTCGCCTTCCACGTCCACGTCGCGATCGCGCTGGTGTTGTTCGCCCTCTGGCCGTTCACCCGGCTCGTGCACGCCTTCAGTGCTCCGGTGGCCTATCTGTTCCGTCCCTATATCGTCTACCGCAGCCGCGACGTCGCCCGAAACGGCGAGCTCATCGGCTCGCAACCACATCGTCGAGGCTGGTGAACCGTGGTCGGGGGCCGCGTGTAAAGTTTGCCGTTCGACGACGCCCAGCTTTCGAGGACCGCTGAACCACTACATGGCCAAGATCGATCGCAGCCGCACTGCCGCACTCACCCAAGCGCCGACCCTGCACGAGCCGGATGCCGGCGTCCGGCGCACCGTGCTCCCCGGCGGGCTCCGGGTGGTCACCGAATACGTTCCCGGTGTCCGATCGGCGTCCGTGGGCGTCTGGGTGGGTGTCGGATCACGTGACGAGCAACCCACCGTCGCCGGGGCCGCACACTTCCTCGAGCACCTGCTGTTCAAGGCCACGCCGTCGCGCAGCGCTCTCGACATCGCGCAGGTGATGGACGGCGTCGGCGGCGAGCTCAACGCCTTCACCTCGAAGGAGCACACCTGCTTCTACGCGCACGTGCTCGACGACGACCTGCCGCTCGCCATCGACCTCGTCAGTGACGTCGTCCTGCGCGGCCGCTGCCGGACCTCCGACGTCGACGTCGAACGCCAGGTGGTCCTCGAAGAGATCTCGATGCGCGACGACGACCCGGAGGACCTCCTCGGCGACGCGTTCCTGACCGCCCTGTACGGCGACCATCCCGTGGGCAGGCCGGTGATCGGCAGTGTCGAATCCATCGAATCGATGACTCGCACCCAACTCCACTCGTTCCACGTGCGGCGCTACACTCCGCCGCGCATGGTGGTCGCCGTCGCCGGCAACGTGGAGCACGAACACACGGTCGAGCTGGTGCGGCGCGCGTTCGCCGGGCACCTCGACTCGGCGTCCGAACCGGCTCCCCGACGCGCAGGCACCCTGCGCCTGCGCACGGAGCCGGCACTCAGTCTGACCAACCGGGACAGCGAACAGGTCCACCTCTCGCTCGGCGTGCGCGCGTTCGGGCGGCACGAGGCCCACCGCTGGGCGCTGTCGGTCCTCAACGCCGCCGTCGGCGGCGGGCTCAGCTCCCGGCTCTTCCAGGAAGTGCGGGAAATCCGCGGCCTGGCCTATTCCGTGTACTCGGGCATCGACACGTTCTCCGACACGGGCGCGTTCTCGATCTACGCCGGGTGCCAGCCCGAGAACCTCGGCGAGGTCACCACGGTGATCCGCGAGGTGCTGTCGAACGTGGCCGCCGAGGGCATCACCGACGCCGAGTGCGCCCGCGCCAAGGGTTCGCTGCGGGGCGGACTGGTTCTGGGACTGGAGGATTCGGGTTCCCGGATGCACCGCATCGGTCGCAGTGAGCTCAACTACGGCAATCACCGCAGCATCACCGAAACCCTGAGCAAGATCGACGCGGTCACCACCGACGAGGTCCGCGACGTCGCGAGGGTCCTGCTGCAGCGCCCGTTCGCCGCCGCCGTCGTCGGACCGTATCGTCGCAAGCGCGACCTGCCGGCCTCGGTGCGCGGCATCGTCCGGTAACGAGGATTCGCCGAACACCGACAGGAGCAGCCCGACATGAAGATCCGTGGAGCGGTACTCGAGGAGATCGGGAGAACGCGCCCGTTCGCCGAGTCGGCGCCGATCTCGATCTCCGAACTCGACCTCGACGAGCCCGGTGCGGGCGAGATCCTGGTCCGGATTGAGGCGGCGGGTCTGTGCCACTCCGATCTGTCCGTCGTCGACGGCAACCGCGTGCGCCCGGTCCCGATGCTGCTCGGGCACGAGGCGGCGGGACGGATCATGCAACTCGGCGCCGGCGTCGACGACGTCACGGTCGGGCAGCGCGTGGTCATGACGTTCCTTCCACGCTGCGGAGAGTGTGACGGCTGCGCCACCGACGGTCGCATGCCGTGCGTGCCGGGCACCAGCGCCAACAACGACGGCACCCTACTCGACGGGGGAGCGCGACTGCACCGCGGCGGCGCCACCGTGCACCACCACCTCGGGGTGTCCGGATTCGCGACGCACGCGGTCGTCAACCGGCGCTCGGTCGTTCCCGTCGGCGACGACGTCCCCGCCGACGTGGCGGCCGTGCTCGGATGCGCCGTCCTCACCGGCGGCGGCGCCGTCCTCAACGCGGGCGACCCGCAACCCGGCCAGGCCGTGATGGTCGTCGGACTCGGCGGCGTGGGAATGGCCGCGATCCTGACGGCCGTGTCCCGAGGCGCCGGCGAGGTCATCGGCGTCGACGCCGTGCCCGCGAAATTGCAGACCGCCCGCGAACTCGGAGCGACCGCGGTCTACACCCCGGCGGAACTCGAGGAAGCCGGGGTCCGGGCGCCCATCGTCATCGAGGCCGCCGGGAACGCCCGCGCGTTCGAATCGGCTGTTCGCGCAACCTCTCCCGGGGGCACGACGATCACCGTCGGACTGCCGAGCCCGGACGCGCAGTCGTCGATCTCCCCGCTCACCCTGGTGGCGGAGGCCCGCACGATCATCGGCAGCTACCTCGGCTCGGCGGTACCGTCCCGGGACATCCCGATCTACGAGGACCTCTGGCGCTCCGGGAAGCTTCCCGTGGAGAAGCTCATCTCCTCCCGCATCACGCTCGACGACATCAACCGCGGCATGGACGAACTCGCCGACGGCAACGCGATCCGGCAGATCATCGTGTTCGACTGATTCGCGCGGATTCCGTCAGTCGGAGTCGCTCGGGCGCCCCGTGACGTCTTCGACGGACAGTGCCGACAACGCGATCAGGCCGGCCAGAAAACTGATCAGACCACGGTCCTGCAGGTCGTCGAGCACACCGATGATCCGGGTCTTGTCGGCGCCGATCGTCTCCGCGAGCGCAGGCTGAGTGCGCAGCGGGTGCTCGTCGAGTGCCAGCAGCACGACGTAGCCCCACATGGTCAGCCCGTGTCCGAAGAGCACGGGGAGTTCTGCCGCCACCAGTGAGCGGTTCAGGTTCGAAGGCCCAGGTACCGACGACGGATGTGGACAAGGTCCGGCGCTGGGATGCCCGCGCCGTGGAGGCGAGTGTGGAGATCGTGACGAGCGGCGACCTGCCGCGCGCGACACCGTGCGCGCAGTGGCACGCCGAATACGAGAGCGGCCGCGCGCGAGGACGAGACGCAGGTCTCTCACCCCGCCCCTGCACAGCGGTCGGCACCCGGCGATTGCGTAGGCTTTCGGGCGAATCGTTGTGACTGGACGGAGCGTGGAGAAGTGAGCGCAGCAGCACCCATCAGGGTCGGGGTTCTCGGGGCCAAGGGCAAGGTCGGACGGGCGATCTGCGAGGCGGTGGAGCAGGCACCGGACCTCGAACTCGTCGCAGAGGTCGATCACGGCGACCGGCTCGAGTCCTTCGCCGAGGCCGGCACGCAGGTCGTCGTCGACTTCACCCACCCCGACGTGGTGATGGACAACCTGAAGTTCCTCGTCTCCAACGGCATTCATGCCGTCGTGGGCACCACCGGGTTCGACGACACGAGGCTCGACACCGTGCGGTCGTGGCTGACCGAGCGCCCCGACGTCGGGGTCCTGATCGCCCCCAACTTCGCGATCGGCGCCGTCCTCTCCATGCGCTTCGCCGAAGCGGCAGCACGATTCTTCGATTCCGTCGAGGTCATCGAGTTGCACCACCCCAACAAGGCGGATGCGCCGTCCGGCACCGCCTACCGGACCGCCGCCCTCATCTCGGAGGCACGCCGCAAGGCCGGCGTGGGACCGAGCCCCGACGCGACGACCACCGAACTGGACGGTGCGCGCGGCGCCGACGTGGACGGCGTGCGGGTCCATTCCGTACGGCTCGCAGGTCTGGTCGCCCATCAGGAGATCATCCTCGGCACGCAGGGCGAGACGCTGACCATCCGCCACGACTCGATCGACCGCAACTCCTTCGCCCCCGGCGTCCTGCTCGGTGTGCGGGAAATCGGCTCCCGCCCCGGTCTCACCGTCGGTATCGACCCCCTTCTCGACCTGTGAAGGACGGCTCGACCAAGACCGTCGTCACGATCGGACTGCTGGTCGCGGCCCTGGCGTTCTACTTCGTCCTGCTCGGGCAGCGCGGCATCGAGCTGATCCAGGACGGCGGGGCAGCGGCGATCGGCCTGGGTATCGGCGTCCTGATCCTGCCGTTCCTCGGTGCCTGGATCGTCTACGCCACGCTCCGCGCCGGATTCCAGCATCAGCATCTGTCCCGCCGCATCGCCGACGAGCGACTCGAACTGGACGTCACCGATCTCCCGAAGCGTCCGTCGGGCCGCATCGACCGGGACGCGGCCGACGCACTGTTCCAGCAGGTCAAGTCCGAATGGGAAGCAGACCCGGACAACTGGCGGAACTCGTACCGGCTCGCGCGCGCCTACGACTACGCCGGCGACCGCGGCCGGGCACGGGAAACGATGAAACGAGCCGTGGAACTCGAACGCGTCGAACGGGAAGCCGGGTCCGGCCGGTAGGGCACGGAACCGGTCGTACGCTGACGACTGTGAAGTCGCTACTCGTCGTCCACCACACGCCGTCGCCGGTGACCCGTGAGTGCCTCGAAGCCGTGCTGAAAGGCGCCCGGGACCCCGACATCGAGGGTGTCGAGGTGAAGTCGATCCCCGCACTCGGCGCGACCGTCCCCGACGTCCTCGAGGCCGACGGGTTCCTGTTCGGGACCTCCGCCAACTTCGGCTACATGTCGGGTGCACTGAAGCACTTCTTCGACACCGTCTACTACCCGTGCCTCGACGCGGTCGCCGGGCGCCCCTACGGACTCTGGGTGCACGGCAACAACGACACCGCCGGGGCCGTGACGTCGGTGCAGAAGATCGTGACCGGGCTGGCGCTGACCCAGGTCGCCGAGACACTGGAACTGACCGGATCTCTCGACGCGGGCGCGCGGGAGCGGTTGTACGAACTCGGCGCGACGGTGGCGGTCACGCTGGCCGACGACGCCTGACCACGTCGCCGTCGACTGTGTCGGTGGCCGATGGCAAGCTGCGGGCATGCGTGAGATGACCGCCGCCGCGGCCCGGAGAACGGCGCTCTGGGCGCAGGGGTTCGCCGACCGGAAGCCGGCCGGAACACCGACGCGCAGGCACGTCCGCTCGATTCTCGACCGCGTGCGGCTGTTCCAGATCGACTCCGTGTCGGTGGCCGTGCGGGCCCACTACGTCCCACTGTTCAGCCGTCTCGGGGTGTACGACCGCGGGCTCGTCGACTCGGCGGCCTGGTCGCACTCCGCCCGCGCACCCCGCATGCTGGCGGAGTACTGGGCGCACGAGGCGGCGTTCATCCCGGTCGAGGACTGGCCGCTGCTGCGCTGGCGGATGCACCGGTATCGGCACGGACGCTGGTCCGGCGAATCCCGCGTACTCGACCGCAATCCCACGCTCGCCGCCGACGTGCTCGACGTGATCGGCGCCGTCGGTGCGTGCAGCGCGGGCGACGTGGAGAAACATCTCGAGGTCGACCGGCCCGACCGCAAAGGTCCGTGGTGGGATCGCAGCGACACCAAAGTGGTGTGCGAGCAGTTGTTCGCGTCCGGCGCGCTGGCCGTCGACAAGCGGGTCGCCTTCACCCGTCACTACGACCTCACGGAACGGGTGCTGCCGGAAGCGGTGCTCGCCGAGAATGTTTCGGAGGACGACGCCGTCCGCGGCCTGGTGCAACGGTCCGCGCGGGCCCTCGGTGTCGCCACCGAACCCGATCTGCGCGACTATTACCGGCTGTCGCCGGCGCAGAGTGCCGCGGCCGTCGAGGACCTCGTCGAGGACGGTGTGCTCGAACGGGTCGGCGTCCGGGGCTGGGAGGCACCGGCATTCGTCCACCGCGACGTCCGGGTTCCCCGGAAGGTGGAGGGGGCGGCGCTGCTGTGCCCGTTCGATCCGCTGGTCTTCTGCCGGCCCCGCACCGAGCGGATATTCGACTTCCGGTACCGCCTCGAGATCTACACCCCCGCGCACAAACGTGTCCACGGGTACTACGTCTTCCCGTTCCTGCTGAACGGGGAACTGGTCGCGAGAGTCGATCTCAAGGCCGACCGCGGGTCGGGGACGCTCGAAGTGCGATCCGCGTTCGTCGAACCCGACCGGAGTCCGGGGCACGTGGTGGAGGCGCTGATCCCGGAACTGCGAAGAATGGCAACGTGGTTGGGCCTGGACGACATCCGGGTGGACGATCGCGGCAACCTCGGTGCGCTCCTCGCGGCCGAGGCGTCGCGGCCACGAGGAGCGTGAGAAACGTCGGGCTGCCGAC
>NZ_JBHUSF010000051.1:0-37935 GCF_042673295.1 Rhodococcus sp. NPDC057014 | reverse complement strand
CTGCGAGAGCTCGCCCTCGCAGAGGTGCCGCGCTGCTGCATAGGGCGCGTCGGGCGACGGGATGCGTGCTGTACGCGTACCGGCAGACGTTTCGCGGGGCTCGTGGCGTAACCCGTTACGGAAAAGTATGTCCGCCATACCTCCCGATCGAACGCGTGCCGACTGCCCGACCGGCCCAGTGTCTCCGGTCTGCGAGCATGGGTGTACGTGCTCGCAGACCGGTGACCGACTCCTCGTCGATTAGGGGGCGGCGAATCCGGCGTCGGCGAGCACCCTCTGTCCGGTCGGTCCGGTCACGAACGTAGTGAATTCCTGTGCGGTGGGCTTGTTCTGCGAGTACTTCAGTACCGCGATCGGGTAGGTGGTCACCACACCGGAGGCGAATACCTCACCGTCGCTGCGGTGTAGCCCTGCGGCTTGCGCGGCCTCGACGTGCCGTCGCGCCGTTTTGCGATCCATCCGCGGTGCGCCGCGATCGTACGCAAACGCGGCGGCCGAGACCCGGTCACCCCGAGCCGGATCCGGAGCACTTCCTCGACTTCATTCACGTTGATCTCCCGAAACACTATACCCGTCCGGCCTTCGTGACCGGGAAGCCGATACGACGATCAAACTGGCCATCCGACGAGACTCCGGCGCGACGCGTCGGGGTGGTCGCATAACTCGAAATCCGAGTGGTCCCGTGAGAGTGGCAGAAATCAGGTCAGACCGGGGGCACTGATACCGCAATTCGCCTCGGCGATATCCGACCAGGGAGCAGTCGGCGTGAAAACCCACCGTGACCGAGTCGCATACTCTCGACAGTCAGACCGGCCGAGCTGCCTTGTCTTTTCGCTTCGTCACCTCCCCCCGACGATGCCGCTGTCGAGGAGTTTGGCGACGTCGGAGTCGGAGCTGCCGAGGAGGTCGCGGAGGACGCTGCCGGTGTCGTCGCCGACGGCGGAGGCGGGTGCCACGGTGGCGTGGTGTCCGTCGAAGGATGCCGGGTGGCCGGAGGCGAGGTAGGTGCCGATCCGCGGCTGCTCGAGCGGGGTGAACATCGGGTTGTCTTCGAGTTCCCCGGATGTCACGAGTTCCTCGAACGTGCGGTAGCGCTCGGCGAGGACGGACGTCTTCGCGAGTGCTTCGGACACTTCGGCTGCGGTGTGTTCGCGGAACCAGCGGGTGAACAGCGCGGTGAGGACGTCGCGGTGGGTGAAGCGGTCGGCTTCGCGCGCGAAGTCGGCGTCGAGTGCGGTGGCGAGTGCGTCCACCGCGGCGGTGGTTCCGGTGACGGCTACGAGGTCGCGGAAGTGCCGCGGGGTGAGGGCCACGATCATGAACCGGGCACCGTCGCTGGTGGTGAAATCCGTTCCGTACGTGCCGTAGACGGAGTTGCCGGTCCCTTGCCTGCCGGTGCCGTTGATCTGCACCTCGGTGAGGTATCCGAGGGTGCCGGCGGTGGCGAGCGCGACGTCCTCGAGCGGCAGGGAGATACGGGTGCCCTCGCCGGTGGCGTCGCGGTGGCGGGCCGCGGAGGCGACGGCCAGCGCGGCGTACAGCCCGCACGCCACGTCCCAGGCGGGGAGAACGTGGTTGACGACGCCGGCATGATCGGCGGGACCGGTGATGGAGGGGAAGCCGAGTCCGGCGTTGACGGTGTAGTCGACGCCGGGGGAACCGTCACGGCCACCGAGGATTTCGAGGGTGATGACGTCGGAGCGGAGCGCGCTCAGTGTGTCGTGGGAGAGCCAGTCACGACCTCCCGCGTTGGTGACGAGAATTCCGCCGCCCGCGCCGGGGGCCGCGACCAGTTGCTGGACGAGCCGCTGCCCCTCGGGGTTGCGCATGTCGACGGCCACGGACCGCTTGCCGCGGTTGAGGCCGGTCCAGTAGATGCTCTCGCCGTCGCCCGTGATCGGCCAGCGGTTGTAGTCGGCGGCGCCGCCGATGGGGTCGATCCGGATGACCTCGGCCCCCAGCTGGGACAGGGTCAGTCCGCACAGGGGCGACGCGATGAAACTGGAGACCTCGACGATCCGAAGTCCGGCGAGGGGAGTGTGGGCGGTCACGAGAGATACTCCTTGCATGGTGGAGGTCAGGCCATGAGGGCGGTGAAGCGCCAGTCGAGGACGGGGACGTCGGACGCTGTGGCGTTGTGCGCGAACACCAGTGAACGCAGATGCAGTATTCCGCCGCCGCCGGGCAACTCCTCGGCGCTCTCGATTTCGAGTTCGCTGGTGAGGGTGTCGCCTTCGTGGACGGGACCGGTGTGGTCGCAGGACTTCCAGCCCAGGACCGTGACGAGGTTCGGCAGGGCGCGCGTGGCCTGCCCGAGCGCGATGCCGATGGTGTGCCCGCCGTAGACCAGTCGTCCGTCGGCGCCGACCCGTTCGTCGTGGTGGGTTGCCGCGATGTTGAGGGTGAGGCGCGCCAGTTCGGGGGCGCTCGACACCACGTCGCCGCTACTCCGCAGCACGGATCCGGCGAGGTCGGCCGAGAAGTGCTGCCCGGGAACCGTGTCGCGGTAGCGGGCGAGGTCCCAGCCCTCGGGGGCGGCGAACGACTGCTCCGACTGCGGCCCGATCGCGGACAGGTCGTCGGACTTGCGGACGCGGTCCTCGTCGGGGTTCGCGCTCAGCGGGAGCATCGCGCAGCGGTAGAAGTCGAGGACGGTGCGGCCGTCCTGGTCGGTCGACGTCATCCGCAGAGCCGCCAGCCCGGTGGGTTTGCGTCCCGGTTTCGCCGAGTTCTCCCGCAGTCCCACCACTTCGGTGCGCGTGTAGAGCGTGTCGCCGAGATGCGGGAAGTGATGGAAACGGAGGCCGCGGTAGAACAGGTTGGCCTTCACGTGGTGAGTGGCCAGCGTGGACTGTCCGATGGCGACGTCGGTGACGAGGCCGGGGTTCGCGACGGCGTCGGCGGACCCGGTGACGGCCCGGGACAGGTGCGCGTCGAGGGGCAGCCGCAGGCGGTCGCCGAGGATGGCTTGGTGGGCGGCGGCGAGGCCGCCGGTGAGGGTGACGGCGGGGGCGGTGTCGAATACCTGCCCGACCTCGAGTTCGTCGAAGTACGGGCCACCGACGTACGTCTGCGTGATCGTCACCGGGCACCTACCTGGGCGAGAACACGTCGTGCCGCGACAGCGACGGCCTCGTCGAGCATCTGCCCGTCGAGTTGCGCCGCCCCGGCGCCCGCGGCCTCGGCGGCGGCGAGTGCGTCGATCACGCGTCGCGCATCCTCGACCGCGGTGTCGGTGGGGGTGAAGGCCGCGGCGGCGGACTCGACCTGCGCGGGATGGATGACCCATTTTCCGTCGAACCCGAGCGCGCTGGTCCACGCGGCCGAGTGGCGGAACGCGTCGTCGTCGGCGATGCCGAGGAACGGGCCGTCGATCGCCTGGATGCCGGCGGCGCGGGCGGCGACGAGGATGCCGTCCTGGATCGCGAGCCAGTGCTCGGGGAGGACGGTGCGGGACCGGCCGAGGGCCGCCCCGAGATCGGCGTAGCCGATGATGACGGACTCGAGCCGGGCGACGGCGCGGGTGATGTCGGCGATGTTCTGCACGCCGACCGGGGTTTCGACGAGAGCCTGCAACCCGATGTCGGTACCGGTGAGAGCCTGATCGGCGCGGACCAGATCCTGCGCCGTCTCCACCTTGGGCACCACGATGCTCGTGAGCGCGGCGCCGAGGGAGGCGCAGAGGGCGAGGTCGTCCTCCGCCCACGGCGTGGTCAGCGCGTTGATGCGGACCGCGACGGCCCGGGAGCCGTCCGATTCGAGTACGAGGCGGCGCACGAGGTCGCGAGCCTCGGCCTTCTTCGCGGAGGCGACGGCGTCCTCGAGGTCGAGGACCACCTCGTCGGCGGTCGACCCGAGCGCCTTGAGGGCCTTGCGCTCGTCGGATCCGGGGGCCACCAGAACGGCGCGCCTGCGGGTGAGGTTCTGCACGATGCTTCATTCCTAGGGTCCGGGAGCCCGGGTGGGGCTGGATATGTACGGCCAGCCTGATGCGGCTGCGCTGCTGATGCTGGCAGCGACGCAGCGGTCATGTCAAGACCGATCGTTGACTTTAGGCAGACATTGTCGGAGTATGGCCGTACAAATGTTGTGGAAAGTGTGAGGTGGATTCATGGCCAAGCTGAACGAGGAAGAGGCGTACCTGGTCGAGACGGTGCGCGCGTTCATCGATCGCGACGTGAAGCCGACGGTGCAGGCGGTGGAACACGCCAACGAGTACCCCGAGAAGTGGATCGAGCAGATGAAGCAGATCGGGATCTACGGTCTGGCGGTCCCGGAGGAGTACGGCGGATCACCGGTGTCGATGCCCTGCTACGCGCAGGTGACGCAGGAACTGGCCCGCGGATGGATGAGCCTCGCCGGTGCGATGGGCGGGCACACCGTCGTCGCGAAACTGCTGTCGCTGTACGGCACGGAGGAGCAGAAGCAGCAGTACCTGCCGAAGATGGCGACCGGCGAGATCCGGGCCACGATGGCGCTGACCGAGCCCGGTGGTGGTTCGGATCTGCAGGCCATGTCCACCACCGCCAAGGCGGACGGTGACGATCTGGTGATCTCCGGTTCCAAGACCTGGATCTCCAACGCCCGTCGGTCCGGGTTGATCGCGTTGCTGTGCAAGACCGATCCGCAGGCGACCCCCAAGCACCGGGGCATCTCCATCGTCCTGGTCGAGCACGGCCCCGGTCTGACGGTGTCGCGGGATCTGCCCAAGCTCGGCTACAAGGGTGTCGAGACGTGTGAGCTGTCGTTCGACGGGTACCGGATTCCGGCGTCGGCGATCCTCGGCGGTACCCCGGGCAAGGGGTTCGGGCAGATGATGAAGGGTCTGGAGACCGGGCGCATCCAGGTGGCGTGCCGTGCGCTGGGTGTGGCCACGGCGGCGCTCGAGGATTCCCTGGCCTACGCGCAGCAGCGGGAGAGCTTCGGGCAGCCGATCTGGAAGCACCAGTCGATCGGCAACTACCTGGCCGACATGGCGACCAAGCTGACCGCGGCCCGGCAGCTGACCTGGCATGCGGCGGAGCAGTACGACAGCGGCGACCGGTGCGACATGGAGGCCGGCATGGCGAAGCTGTATGCGTCGGAGGTGGCGATGGACATCGCCCTCAACGCGGTGCGGATCCACGGTGGTTACGGCTATTCCACCGAGTACGACGTGGAGCGCTACTTCCGCGACGCCCCGTTGATGATCGTCGGCGAAGGCACCAACGAGATCCAGCGCAACGTCATCGTCTCGCAGTTGGTGTCGCGAGGCGGCATCTAGTCGGCAACCTGCACGTAGGATCGGTGCGCGATGAACGGTAGGGAACGAGAACGAGACACGGAGCCGGCGTACCAGCTGGTGTCGAGGCAGCTCCGCGAGCACATTGCTGCAGGCAAGTACAGCGGCGGGATCAAGCTGCCCACCGAATTCGAGCTCGCGGACCAGCACGGCGTCAGCCGGCAGACCGTTCGTCGCGCATTCCAGGACCTGGTGGCCGAGGGCATCGTCTACCGGGTCCCGGGCCGGGGCACGTTCGCCGCCGAGTCCGACGGCCGATACCTGCGGCAGCTGGGGTCGATCGAGGATCTGATGAACCTGTCCACGGACACCACCATGGAGGTGGTCACGCCCCTGCGCCGCCGGGTCGACATCGAGGCGGCGAGCAGGCTCCGCCTCGACACCGACCTCGTCAACACGGTCGTGTTCCGGCGACGCCACGACGACACCCCGTTCGTGCTGACCACCGTCTACCTGCCCGACGAGATCGCCCGGTTCGTCGCCGACGCACCCGAGATGTCCGAGGGCGCCGTCAGCTCGCACACGATCATCGGCCTGCTCGAACCGCACCTGCGGAGCCCCATCACCGAGGCCGCGCAATCGATCACCGTCGCGCCGGCGCCGGCGGACGTGGCCCGCGAACTCGGCTGCTCCGAGGGCCACTCGATGCTGCGGGTCGACCGCCTCTACTCCGACTCGGACGGGCGGACCGTCGAATTGGCGGTCAGCTACTTCCTGCCCGAGCATTACACCTACCGCGTGACCCTCCGCCGCGGCGGACGCTGACCTCGCTGCTCGGGCTCGACGATCCACGGTCTACGTGTCGGCCGGGGCGGTGCCCGAGCCCCAGCTTCCGAACTGCTCCACCACGCCCCACAGCGGGTCGGTGGGGCCGATGTCGTACGTGCACTCGGCGGGCCGGGGGTCCGGGACGAACGCCCACAGCAGCGCCCCGGCCGCTCCCGCGTCCCGCTGCCCCTGGATCTTGGCGCCGATGTGCGACGCCCGGTCCTCGATGGCGGCGCACGATCCGGCGAGTTCGCCGATCTCGCCCACCAGGAGCGGTTTGCCGAGTGCGGCAGCCTGTTCGAGGCGCCGCGCGAGCCCGTTCCACTGATCGCCGGGCAGCGGAACGCCGTCGGCGCCGTAATCGTGGTATTGCACGACGTCGACATACGGTGACGCCGAGACGAATTGGTACTCGTCGCCCTGGGTTCCGCACTGGCCGCCGCCGGTGAAACCCGCCGTGATCAGCGTGCGTGGATCACGCGCCCGCACCTCGGCGCCCGCGGCGTCGAAGAAGTCACGCAGCACCTGTGCCGCACCGGGCTCGCACGACCGGGTCCACCACGAGCAGTCGGCGTCGGTGCACGTGCTCGTCTCCGGCTCCCCGACGAGTTCCCACGCCGCGAGCGACGGCGAACCCTTGAACCGGTCGACGGCCGTGCGCGTCCAGTCCCGGAAACTCATCAGCGTGCGGGGCGCACCCGGCGTCATCGTCGTCCAGCCGTCCACGTACCACTGCCTGCCCTTGAACACCCCGTCCTCGCACGCCCCGTCCTGAGGTGCGAGCACCGGGATCAGCATCTGGTCGTGCGCCTCGGCCACCGCGAACACGGCGTCCATCGCCCCGAAGTCCAGCTGTCCGGTGAAGCGGTTGATCGCCAGCGCCTGGAAGAGGTTGAACCGGGTTAGCGAGTGCGGTGGGAGCGCGGAGAAGTAGGAGTCGAGGTCGACCATTGCGCCGCACCCCCAATTGACCGACCAATTCGTGGCCAATTGGTAGGCGTTGAACCCGGTCGGCCACCAGGGTTGCCCGTCGAGCGCGAACCCGTCGGACGAGGCCGTGACTCGGGCCCCGGGCGCGGGAGCGGCAGCCGACACGAAGCCACCTCCCAGCGCCGTCAGAGCGGCGGTCGCGATCACCGCGGCCAGCTTCGTGATGCGCGTCACCGTCATGAATGAATAGTAGGGACCGGTCGGTACGAATGGTGGCCCGTTCCGCGCCTCGAGCGACCGTCCAGTCCCCCTGACAGGGGACGACGCCTCGAACTTCACCCCCTCGACCCGATAGTGTGCACGGCGGGGGCAAGCGCACGTCATCACCGAGAATTCGCAGAGGTTTACATTGTCGAGTCCCGAAAACGACGCCGAGCTCGCAGGCCGCGTCCAGCGCCTGCTGCAGTTCCTGCGTGAGATCGTCCGGGCTCGTACAAAGCCGGTTCTCCGCGTCGACCAGCACGAACAGGTCGAATGGCTGCATCAGGACGGCCGGACCATCCCACTCGATCCCGACGCCGCGCAGGGCGACATCGTTCTGCGTGTGCCCCTCATCGGCGTCGAGGATCCGCCGGAACTACCGACCGTCCTGGCCGGCTGGGTAGACGCGTCCGCCCGCGCCGACAGCTCGCGGTCCGACCTCGAGCTGAACGCGTCCGACGCGTACGCCGAGGACGCCGACGAGGAATACGACGTGCGCCGGGCGTACGACGTCCGGCAGGCGTTCGACGCCTACGTCCCGCGGTGGCAGGCGTGGGCGAAGGCGGATCGGGAGCGTCGCCCGCACGCCGATCTGTACCAGTCGCTGCAGCGGATGCTGCAGGAGCTGAACGCCCGCCCCGAGTCGATCGAACTCGTGCTCGCGTCCGGACTGCTGACCCTGGCGGGTGCGGGACCGGACGACGGCGTCCAGACACACCTGGTCACCCAGTCGGCGAGCATCCACCGCGATCCGCGGACCGGCGACCTGCTGGTGCGACTGATCGCGGGCTCCCAGCCCCGGCTCGAAGACTCCCAGTTGTTCACCGGACTGGACGTCTACGACAGCGCGCACGCGATGCCGCTGCAGAAGCGACTGCAGGACACCGTCACGTCGCCGCTGAGCGACGGCGTCCGCGCACTGCTCGCGGAGTGGGCGCCGAAATCGCTGACGGCGTACGTCGCCGTGCGGGACGACGTGCGGCAGCCCGTCGGCCACGAGGACGGCACTGTCACGCTGTCGCCCGCCCTGGTGCTGCGCAAACGCAGCGCGTTCGCCCTGGTCGAGTACTACGAGCAGATGATCTCCCACCTCGACGGCGACGGCGCAACCGTCCCGCTCGGGCTCGCCCAGCTGGTCGAGGCGATCGAACCGGCGGACCGGCTGTCGTGGCTCGAGCGCACCGGCGCCGCCACCTCGCAGTCGCTCGCCGAAGACCCGCTGTTCCCGCTCCCGGCGAACGCCGAGCAGTCACAGATCATCGAGCGGCTCGGCGGCGACAGCGGAGTGGTGGTCGAGGGCCCACCCGGGACCGGCAAGACCCACACCATCGCCAACCTGGTGTCGGCGCTGCTCGCGCGCGGCCAGCGGGTGCTCGTCACGAGCGAGAAGGCGCAGGCGCTCCGCGTCCTGAGGGACAAGCTCCCGCCCGAGATGCAGGAACTCTGCGTCTCGATCACGGACCTGTCCCGCGGCGGCTCGGACGAGCTCACCCGCAGTGTGGCGACCATCGCCGAACGGAAGTCGTCGTTCAACCCGCACAGCGAGGGCCAGAAGATCGCCGACCTCCGCGCCCAGCGGGACGAGGCCGTGCAGAAGCGGGCCGTCGTGCTCGAGCAGGTGAAGGCGCTGCGCGAGTCCGAGACGTACCAGCATGACGCGGTCGCCGACGGCTACGAGGGCACCGCCGCCACCATCGTCCGCAAGGTCATGGGCCTGCAGGACGCGTTCGAGTGGCTTCCCGGACCGCTGCTGAGCGAGCAGCCGCCCCTCACCGGCACCGAGGTCGAGACCCTGCGCCGGCTGTGCGTGACGGCGTCCCCCGAGCGCGCGCAGCGGGCACGCCAGACGCTTCCCGCGCTGGACTCCCTGCTGCCGAACCGGGCCGAACTCGAACGGCTCTGCTCGCGCGCGTCGACCAGCATCCCCATCGACACCCCGCAGTCGGCGCATCTGCTCGAAGTCCTCGGCGGCGTCGATCCGGAGACCGCGTACTCCATCCGCAGGCACTGCAAGGAACTGCAGGCCCGCGCGCACGACGTCCTCGACCTGGACGGTCAGTTCCAGAGCCTCGCCGACACCGTGCTGTCCGGCCGGGCCACCCATCTGTGGGGTCGCCTGGACGCGCTGCCCGCGATCGTCGAGGCGGCCGCCGCCGCCGACCGGTACATCGGTGCGCAGGACGTCCAGTGCGCCGTCATGACCCGGCCCGCCCTGCAGGCGGTGGGTGCGCTCGCCGTCGCGATGGAATCCGGCACCGTCGAATGGAAGACCCGGTTCCGTCGCAGCGACGAGCAGAAGGCCGTCGAAGAGCTCGGCCTCGACGCCACCGTCGACGGCGTACCCGCCACGACCGCCGCCACCGTGCGGCTCGTGACCGAGCACCTGCGCGCCCACGACGCCGCGCAGACCGCCGCGACTTTGCTGGCCGATCTGCGGATTCCGGTGGACATGAACGGGTCTCGTGCCGTTCAGGTCGACAGCCTCAACATGATCGTCGGCCGGGTGGCCCGCGTGCGCGCCCTCCTCGTCGCCCGCGACGCGCTGGCCCGTGAACTGTTCGCGCTGTCCCCGAACGCGCCGCGGATCCGTAACCTCGCGGACGCCACCGCGGTGGCCGGGGCCGCAGAGGCCATCACCACCCGCGCCGACGTGGACAGTGCGCGTGCGGAACTCGACACCATCGTCTCGGCCGTCTCCACCGAGGTCGACGCGGGACCCTCACCCGAAGGCGCCGCCCTGGTGGCGGCGCTCGACCAGGCCGACAACGCCGCCCTCTCCGAGGCACTCACCCGGTACGCGATCGCCCGCGTCGAACAGCAGGATCAGCGGCTGTTCGACGAGTTGTCCGACCGGCTGTCACCCGTCGCGCCGGCACTGTACGACCTGGTGCGCAGGACGGCGGCGCTCACCGAGTGGGACGAGATGAGCTGGCAGATGTCCGAGGCCTGGGCATGGCGACGCGCCCGCCAATGGGTCACCGAGCAGCACCGGGCCGGTCGTGAGCAGGAACTCGAAGCCGAACTCAACGCCGTCGACGCGGATCTCGCGCATCTGACCGCGCGGCTCGCGGCGGCCACCGCCTGGCGCGACTGCCTCGAACACCTGACGGCCGACCAGGTGCGAGCACTGCAGACGTACCGCGAGCACATCTCGAGCATCGGTGCAGGCGCCGGAAAGTATGCCGAGAAGTACCGCAGCGCAGCACGATCCGCGATGGGGGAGGCGCAGGGCGCGGTGCCCGCATGGGTGATGCCGCTGCAGCAGGTCCTCGCGTCCATCCCGCCCGTGCCGGGCAGCTTCGACGTCGTCATCGTCGACGAGGCGAGCCAGGCCGACATCACCAACCTGTTCCTGCTGTGGCTGGCGCCGCGGGTCATCGTCGTCGGCGACGACAAGCAGTGCGCCCCCGCCGACATCCCCACCAGCGGCACCCTCGACGACGTGTTCACCCGCCTGGACGCGTACCTGCCCGACCTCCCCGAGTACGTCCAGGCGACGCTCACGCCGCGGTCGAGTTTGTTCTCGATCCTGCGCACCAGCTTCGGGCAGGTGGTCCGGCTCCGCGAGCACTTCCGCTCGATGCCCGAGATCATCAACTGGTCGAGCACCCAGTTCTACGGCGAACTGCCGCTGGTCCCGGTGCGGCAGTTCGGCGCGGACCGGCTTCCGCCGCTGAAACATACGTACGTATCCGAGGCCTTCGTGTCGGGCAAGGACGCGACCCTGACCAACCACGTCGAGGCCGCCGCCCTCGTCGATCAGCTCATCGAATGCCTCGTCGACCCCCGCTACGACGGCAAGACGTTCGGAATCGTCGTGCTGCAGGGGCAGTCCCAGGTCGACGCCATCCGCACCGAACTCGTCAAACGCATCGGCATCGAACAGTGGGAGCAGCGGCGACTGCGCGTCGGGACACCGCCCGACTTCCAGGGCGACGAACGGAGCGTCGTCTTCCTGTCGATGGTCGTGGGACCGGAACAGAACTTCGCGCCGCTGACCGCGAACCAGTACAAGCGGCGGTTCAACGTGGCGGCGTCACGGGCGCAGGATCAGCTGTGGCTGTTCCACTCCGTGACCGTCGACGAACTGAAGCGGGCCGACCTGCGCAACTCCCTGCTCAGCTACATGATGTCGACGTCGCCGGCGCCGGCCGACCCGATGCCGCAGAACGTCGACCGCGACGTGCGGATCCCCCCGTTCGACAATCTCCTCGAACAGCGGGTGTTCAACGACATCGCCGAACGCGGCTACCACGTCAATTCCCAAGTCGAGGTGAACAATCGGCGCATCGACCTCGTCGTCACCGGCGGCACCATGAGGCTCGCCGTCGAATGCGACGGCGACGCGTTCTCGACCACCCCGGAACAGCGGATTGCGGACCTCGAACGCGAGCAGGAACTCAAGCGGTGCGGCTGGACGTTCTGGCGCGTCCGCGAATCGGAGTACTACCTCGACCCGAAGGCCGCCCTGTCGAGTCTGTGGGAGACGTTGGACAACCTGGGCATCGCCCCGCACGCGGTCGATCACGCGATGGCCATCGAGGCCGCCGCCGCCGAACGCGCGGCGCGCGACGCGGCAGCAGCGACCGAGCGCGGGAAGCACGCGGCGCCCGTGAGTACTTATTAACGTCGGGCGGTTAAGAAGTGCTCACGGGCCGTAGGCATATGGAGTTCACCGTCGCCGACGAGAAGTCGGGGCCGTACGCGATCACGTGCGGACCCGACGGTGCCCTCTGGTTGACGCTCGTCCACGCCGGCCGGATCGCGCGCCTCACCGTCGAAGGCGACGTCGCCACCTATCCGCTCGATACCGACGATTGCGGGCCCACGATCATTACACCGGGCCCCGACGACGCTTTGTGGTTCACGCGATTTCGCGACCACCGGATCGGGCGAATCACGCTCGACGGCGCGGTCGACTCCTTCCCGACTCCGACCCCGGGCAGCGGCCCGTTCGGCATCGTCACCGGCCCGGACGGTGCGTTGTGGTTCACCGAGACGAGCGCCGACAGGATCGGGCGGATCACCACGGGCGGACGGATCACCGAGTTTCCGCTGCCCACGTCCGGCGGGTTTCCTTCGGCGATCACGGCAGGTCCGGACGACGCGCTGTGGTTCACCCTCAACCAGGCGAATGCGATCGGACGTATCGACGTCGCCGGCAACGTCGCGGTGCATTCTCTGCCCACTTCCGACGCTGGGCCCGTAGGGATCACCCGCGGAACCGACGATGCACTGTGGTTCGTCGAGATCGGGGCTGGGCAGATCGGCCGGATCTCCGTCGACGGCCGGATGGACGAGTTCCCGCTACCAGACCGCTCGGCCCGACCTCACGCCATCGTCGCCGCCCCCGACGGCGGTTGCTGGTTCACCGAATGGGGCGCAAATCGGATCGGGCACATCGGGTCGGGCGGGGCAATCACCGAATACGATCTGCCGACACCGTCTTCGGAGCCACACGGGATCGTCGTGGGACCGGAAGATGAGGTCTGGGTTGCGCTGGAGATCGGCCGAGTGTGCGCTTCGCACCCGTGAGTACTTGTTAACGTCCCGCGGTTAACAAGTACTCACGGGCGCGGCTGAGCACGACTGTCGCCACGGAACTCGGCGATGACGTCGTCGCCGCGGCGGACGGTGACGTCGTAGAGGCCGTTGCGCCCGAAGCGGGCCCGCTCCACGGCCTCGGCGACGAGGGTGTCGCCGAGGCGGGTGGAGGCGAGGAACCGGATGTCGGCGCGGGCGGCGACCGCGGCAGTGTCGTACCCGTTGCACGCCATCGCGAATGCGGTGTCGGCGAGGGTGAACACGAAGCCGCCGTGGGTGATGCCGTGACCGTTGACCATGGTCTCACCCACGACCATCGACGCGACCGCGTGACCGGGGCTGAGCTCGAGGATCTGGATGCCGAGCGCGCGGGACGCGTTGTCTGCCTCGAACATTTCCCGCGCGATACGGCATTCCGCGGACGCGTCGACAGTCATGGTTCTCCTACTGGTTGTAGACGGATTCTTCTTCTTGGACGTACATAGTGACGCCGCCGGTGGCGAAGTTGCGGACGTCCTTGCCCGCCTGCTTCATCTCCTCGGACTGCAACCCGGACTTCATGGTCTCGGCGTCGGGGAAGATGAGGCTCGCGACGGCGTAGTACGGCGGTGTCCCACCGTCGAGGGCGCTGCACTTGCCCCACGTGAAGTCGGACAGGCCGGGGACCTTGCGTGCCAGCGGCATATGGGTGTCGCGGTAGTAGGCGTCGAACGCGTCGGGGTCATCGGGTTGGCCGTAACAGACGGCGACCTTGTAGCTCATGCATCTTCTCCTTTGGCGACGAGAGTGAGTACGTCGTACGTTGCGACGGGGTCGCCGTCCTGGTTGACGACGACTGCATCCCAACGGACTTCACCGTAGTCGGCGCTGCTGCGCGGGGTGATGAGCTTCGCGGTGAGGGTGACGGTGAGGCTGTCGTCGGCCTTGACGGGGGTGAGGAACCGGAGGTTGTCGACGCCGAAGTTGGCGAGGACGGGACCGGGGTTGGGTTCGACGAACAGGCCGGCGGCGAGGGAGACCACCAGGTACCCGTGGGCGACGATGCCCCCGAACAGCGGGTTGGCGGCGGCGGCCTCGGGGTCGGTGTGCGCGTAGAACGTGTCGCCGGTGAACTCGGCGAAGTGGTCGATGTCGGCAAGGGTGACCTGGCGGGGGCCGCCGACGATGGTGTCGCCGATCCGCAACTGCGCGAGGTTCTTCCGGAACGGGTGGACGCCGTCGTCGTTGCGCTGGGAGCCGGTGACCCACTTGTTCCCGACCGCGGTGAGGATGTCGGGGGTGGCCTGGACCGCGGTGCGCTGCATGTGGTGCAGGATGCCGCGGATGCCGCCGAGTTCCTCGCCGCCGCCTGCGCGGCCGGGTCCGCCGTGCACGAGGACCGGCAGCGGTGAGCCGTGGCCGGTGGATTCCTTGGCGTCGTCGCGGTTGAGGACGAGGACGCGGCCGTGGAACGGGGCGAGGCCCAGCACGATGTCGCGGGCGAGTGCGGAATCGCGGGTGACGAGGGAGGCGACGAGGCTGCCCTTGCCGCGGGCGGCAAGTGCGATGACCTCGTCGGTGCTGTCGTATCCGATGACGGTGCTGACGGGACCGAACGCCTCGATGTCGTGGGGTTCGGCGGCGTCCTTGTCGTCGGAGCGCAGCAGGATCGGCGGCAGGAACGCGCCGGTGGCCTTGTCGGCGCCGACGACGTCGAAGTTCTCCGGGTCACCGACGACGATCTGCGCCGACTTGGTGAGGCCGCGGAGCGACTTCAGCACCTCGTCGCGCTGCTCGAGGCTGGCGAGCGCACCCATCGTGACGCCTTCGGCGTCGGGGGCGCCGACGACGACGCGGGACAGCCGGGCCTCGGCCGCGGCGATGACATCGTCCATCAGCGCGGACGGCACGAGGGCGCGCCGGATGGCGGTGCACTTCTGGCCGGCCTTCACCGTCATCTCGGTGACGAGTTGCTTGACGTAGAGGTCGAATTCTTCGCTGCCCGGTTCGACGTCGGCGCCGAGGATGGACGCGTTGAGCGAGTCGGCCTCGGCGTTGAAGTGGACGCCCTCGCCGACGACGTTGGGGTGCGCCCGCAGGGTGGCGGCGGTGTCGGCGGATCCGGTGAACGCGACGGAGTCCTGCCCGCCGAGGTGGTCGAGGAGGCCGCGGGCGCTCCCGGACAGCAGCTGGACGGAACCCTCGGGCAGCAGCCCGGATTCGATGATGCGCCGGAACACGAGTTCGGTGAGGTACGCCGACTGGCTCGCGGGCTTCACGATCGACGGGACGCCGGCGATGAACGCGGGGGCGAGCTTCTCGAGGAAACCCCACACGGGGAAGTTGAACGCGTTGATCTGGACGGCGACGCCGCGGCGCGAGGTGTAGACGTGCTGGCCGAGGAACGTGCCCTTCTTGCCGAGCTGTTCGAACGCGCCGTCGAGGTAGACGGTGTCGTTGGGGAGTTCGCGGCGGGCCTTGCTCGCGTAGCTGAGGAGGGTGCCGAAGCCGCCGTCGATGTCGACGCCGGAGTCGCGTTTGGTGGCGCCGGTCGAGGTGGACAGGGCGTAGAACTCGTCCTTGCCCGCCATGAGCGTCAGCGCGAGCGCTTTCAGGGCGGCGGCGCGCTCGTGGAAGGTCAGCTTCGCGAGGGCCGGTCCGCCGACCTCGCGGGCGTAGGTCACCATCTCGCCGAGGTCGAGACCGGTCGCGGAGATGCGCGCCACCTCGGAGCCGTCGACCGCGCTCAGCAGCGGGGTTCCCTCGTCCGGCGCGGTGTACCAGCGTCCGGCGGCGTAGCTTTCCAGTAACTTGCTCACGACAACTCCATTTCACCGTACGTTCGGTCGGTTAACAGAATCGTCGCTCTACCCGCTGGTTGTCAAGGGAGGATGTGAAGTTTCCCATCGCTACCTGCCCTTGCGTACCGACCGAAGATTCGGTTATTAATAGACGGCACCCCCGTGAAGGAGAAGACTGTGGCCGAAGTGTTTCTGGTGGACGGAGCCCGTACCCCGCAGGGTCGGTACGGCGGAGCGCTCGCAGGAGTGCGCCCCGACGACCTTGCGGGTCTGGTCGTGGCCGAGGCGGCCCGCCGGGCGGGTATCCCGGGCGAGGCCGTCGACGAGGTGATCCTCGGTGCCGCGAACCAGGCGGGCGAGGACAACCGCGACGTCGCGCGGATGGCGGTGCTGCTCGCGGGCCTGCCGGACAGTGTCCCCGGCTACACGGTGAACCGGCTGTGCGCGAGTGGTCTGACCGCCGTCGCGTCGGCCGCGCACACCATCCGCAGCGGCGAGGCCGACATCGTGATCGCCGGCGGCGTCGAATCCATGACCCGCGCACCGTGGGTGATGGCCAAGCCCGGCACCCCGTGGGCACGTCCGGGGGAGGTGGCCGACACCTCGCTCGGCTGGCGGTTCACGAACCCCCGGTTCACCGCCGCCGACCGCGACGTGCCGGCCGGTGCCGGACCGGAGGTCCGCAAGGTGACGTTGTCGATGGGTGAGACGGCCGAGGAGGTCGCCGCGCTCGAGGGCATCACCCGCGCCGAGAGCGACGCGTTCGCGCTGCGCAGCCAGGAGCGGGCGATCGCCGCCGTCGACGCCGGCCGGTTCGACCGCGAGATCGTCCCGGTGCCGCTGCGCGAGGGGGAACTGACCGCCGACGAAACCCCCAGGCGGGGCACCACCCTGGAGAAGCTGGGCACGCTGAAACCGGTGTTCCGCCCCGGCGGCATCGTCACCGCCGGCTCGTCGTCGTCGCTGTCGGACGGTGCCGCGGCCCTCGTCGTCGCGAGCGAGGCCGCCGTCGAGCGGTACGGCCTGACCGTCCGCGGCCGCATCGTCACCAGCGCCAGCGCGGGCATCGCCCCCCACCTCATGGGTCTGGGTCCGGTCCCGGCCACCCGGAAGGCGCTGGCCCGCGCCAACTGGTCGATCTCCGACCTCGGCGCCGCCGAACTCAACGAGGCCTTCGCCGCGCAGTCGCTCGGCGTGATCCGGCAGCTCAAGCTCGACGAGAGCATCGTCAACGCCGACGGCGGCGCCATCGCGCTCGGTCACCCGCTGGGCTGCTCGGGTGCGCGGATCCTGCTGACGCTGCTCGGCCGGATGGAACGCGAAGGCGCCCGCCGCGGCCTGGCCACGCTGTGCGTGGGCGTCGGCCAGGGCGTCGCGATGCTGATCGAGGCGCCGTGAACACGCTGAAGGTCGAGGACCGCGACGACCGCATGGTCGTCACGCTGCACCGGCCGGCGCAGCGCAACGCGATCAACGCGGAGATGATCGCCGAACTGCACCAGGTGTGCGCGGCGGTGGAGGCGACGCCGAAGCCGCTGCTGCTGACCGGCGAGGGCGAGCACTTCGCGGGCGGCGCCGACATCGCCGAACTGCGCGAGCGTGGCCGTGACGAGGCGTTCGCCGGCATCAACCGCACCCTGTTCGACCGGATCGCGAAGCTGCCGCTGCCCACCGTCGCCGCGGTCAGCGGATACGCGCTCGGCGGCGGCGCCGAACTGTCCTACGCCTGCGACATCCGCATCGCCACCGAGACCGCGGTGTTCGGGAACCCCGAACCCGGCCTGGGCATCATGGCCGCAGCAGGCGCGAGCTACCGGCTGCCGGAACTGGTCGGCACGTCCGTCGCCAAGCAGGTCCTGCTCGGCGGCCGGAACCTCGACGCCGACGCGGCGCTGCGCTGCGGGCTCGTGATGGACGTCGTCCCCGCCGGCGAGCACATCGATGCCGCGCACAAGGTCATCGACCGCATCACACGTTCGGCGCCGCTGGCCCTGAAGCTGACCAAGATCATCGTCGACGCCCCGGGCTCGCACCCGTTCGCCGACGACATCGCGCAGGCGGTGCTGTTCGAGAGCAGTGACAAACACGACCGCATGACGGCCTTTCTGGAGAAGAAGAGATGACGAGCACAGCACCGAAGAATGTCGGCGTGGTCGGCGGCGGCCGGATGGGCGCGGGCATCGCGCAGGTCTTCGCCACCCTCGGCTCCACCGTCACCATCGCCGAGAGCGGCGACCGGCAGGCGGCCCTGCAGCGGGTGTCCGACGGACTCGACCGGGCGCACGAGCGCGGCAAGCTCGGTGACGTCGACCCCGCGACCATCCTCGGACGGGTGTCGACGGTAGAGGCGCCCGATGCACTCCCGCCCGCCCTGGACCTGGTGGTCGAGGCGGTGCCGGAACTGGTCGACCTCAAACTGTCGGTGCTGGCGCTGGTCGAGAAGACCGTGTCGCCCGCCACCGTGATCGCGACCAACACGAGCTCGATCTCCATCGCCGAACTCGGCGGTGCGCTGAACGATCCGGCCCGCCTGATCGGGATGCACTTCTTCAACCCGGTCCCGGCGTCGACGCTCGTGGAGATCGTGCGGGCCCCCGCCACCGACGCCGGGGTGGTCGAGAAGGTGCGCGAGTGGGTGTCCCTGCTCGGTAAGACCGAGGTGCTCGTCAACGACTCCCCGGGCTTTGCCACCAGTCGGCTCGGGGTGTGTCTCGGGCTCGAGGCGATCCGGATGCTCGAGGAGGGCGTCGCCGACGCCGAGTCCATCGACCGGGCCATGGAGCTGGGATACCGGCATCCGATGGGGCCGCTGCGGTCCACCGACCTGGTCGGCCTGGACGTCCGGCTCGCGATCGCCGAGCATCTCGCGAAGACGCTCGGCGAGCGGTTCGCCCCGCCCGCTCTGCTCCGCGAGAAGGTCGCGCGCGGTGAACTCGGCCGCAAGACCGGCCAAGGCTTCTACACCTGGTCCTGAGAGGCCACCCACCACAACCAGCAGGAGGCGCATTCTCATGAGCAGTAACGACGTGATCGGACTTTCCGTTGACGCGGGACTGGCCACCATCACCCTGAGCCGGGCGGGCGCGTCCAACGCGCTCGACCGCGCGGTGAAGGAACAGTTGCTCGCCGCGGTCGAGAAGGTGGCCGGCGACGACAGCGTGCGTGCCCTGCTGCTGGCGGCGGAGGGGAAGAACTTCTGCGTCGGCCAGGACCTGGCCGAGCACGTGGCCGGTCTCGAGGCCGATCCCGCACACGCGATGGACACCGTCGCCGAGCACTACAACCCGCTGCTCCGGGCCCTGGCCGGGGTCCGGGTGCCGGTGATCGTCGCGATCAACGGGGCGTGCGTCGGGGCGGGACTCGGCATCGCCCTCGCCGGGGACATCCGGATCGCAGGGGAGGGCGCCAAGTTCGCCACCGCGTTCACCGGGATCGCCCTGGCCGGGGACTCCGGACTCAGTCACACGCTCGTCGAGGCGCTCGGGGCGAGCCGCGCGACGGGGCTGATGATGCTCGGCGACCGGTTCACGGCCGCGCAGGCGCTGGACTGGGGGCTGGTGCACCGGGTGGTGCCCGACGCCGAACTCGGGGACGCGGCCGCCGCGCTGGCGCGGCAGCTCGCCGACGGTCCCACGGCCGCGTATGCGCAGGTCAAGTCGCTGGTCTCGGCGGCGTCTGCCGGGCTGTCGGAGGCGCTCGAGCGGGAGCGTGAGGCCGCGGAGCAGCTCGGGCAGTCGAAGGATCACCGCAGTGCGGTCGACGCGTTCCTGGCGAAAACCGCGCCCACCTTCGAAGGACACTGACGTAATTCGGCTCCCGCCCTTGTGTGGGCGGGGGCTGACATGCATACTTGATACCAACCGATCATTCGGTAATAGAGGTAGGACATATGACCACGTCACACGCTTCCGATGAGCTGCAAACGCTCTTCGATGACACCATCGCCGCCGACCAGAGGGTCGAGCCCCGGGACTGGATGCCCGACGGCTACCGCAAGACGCTGATCCGGCAGATCGCGCAGCACGCGCACTCGGAGATCATCGGCATGCAGCCGGAGGGCAACTGGCTCACCCGGGCGCCGTCCCTGCGCCGCAAGGCGATCCTCATGGCGAAGGTCCAGGACGAGGCCGGGCACGGCCTGTACCTGTACTCGGCCGCGGAGACGCTCGGAGCCGACCGCGCCGACCTCACCCAGAAGCTGATCGAGGGCAAGCAGAAGTACTCCTCGATCTTCAACTACCCGACGCTCACCTACGCCGACGTGGGGGTCATCGGCTGGCTGGTCGACGGCGCCGCGATCTGCAACCAGGTGCCGTTGTGCCGCAGCTCGTTCGGGCCGTACGCCCGCGCGATGATCCGGGTCTGCAAGGAGGAGTCGTTCCACCAGCGGCAGGGCTTCGAACTGCTGATGACGATGATGCGCGGCAGCGACGCCCAGCGGGAGATGGTGCAGGAGTCGGTGAACCGCTGGTGGTGGCCGGCGCTGATGATGTTCGGACCGCCGGACGACCAGTCGCCGAACTCCGAGCAGTCCATGAAGTGGCGCATCAAGCGGCACACCAACGACGAACTCCGTCAGCGGTTCGTCGACATGTCCATCCCGCAGGCCGAGGTCCTCGGCGTGACGTTCCCGGATCCGGACCTGAAGTGGAACGCCGAACGCGGCGCCCACGACTTCGGGGAGCCCGACTGGAGCGAGTTCATGCAGGTGATCAAGGGCAACGGCGCCTCGAGCGTCGAGCGCGTCGCCAACCGGCGGGCAGCACACGAGAACGGGGCGTGGGTGCGGGAGGCCGCAACGGCCTTCGCCCGCCGCGAGAGCAACAAGGAGAACGCACGATGAGCACGGACGACACCGCGGTGCGCGCGGACTGGCCCCTGTACGAGGTGTTCCTGCGGGGCAAGCGCGGACTCAACCACGTCCACGTCGGATCCCTGCACGCCGCCGACGACGAGATGGCCGTCCGCCACGCGCGGGACGTGTACACCCGGCGCAACGAGGGTGTGAGCATCTGGGTGGTGCGGTCCAGTGCGATCGTGGCGTCCAGCCCGTCGGAGAAGGACCCGTACTTCGCGCCCAGCGGCGACAAGGTGTACCGGCACCCCACGTTCTACGAGATCCCCGACAACGTTCCCCACATGTGATCCGGCCCAGACCGTTTCGCAGGCCGACGAGAATTCCGAGGATGTACCGATGACCGACCACGACAACGCCTACGACGGCCTCGTCGACGAAGACAGCCACGGCCAGTGGGCTTTCGGCACCAGCTTCGACGACCCCCTGGCCGGCGTCGACACCACGGTTCCGGGTGACGTCGACCTCGCCGCCCTGGCCGGCTACTGCCTGATGCTCGGCGACGACGCGCTGATCAGCTCGCAGCGGCTCGCCGAGTGGAGCACGCGCGCACCGGAACTCGAGGAGGAGGTGGCGCTCGCGAACGTCGGCCTCGACCTGCTCGGTCAGGCGCGACTGCTGCTCGCCCGGGCGGCCGCCGCGGACGCGTCCGTCGTGCCGTTCATCTCGGACACGAGCCCGATTCCCGCCGAGGACGCGCTCGCGTTCTTCCGCGACGAGAACCGGTTCCGCAACACCCGGCTGGCCGAACTCGACAACGGCGACTTCGCGCAGACCGTTACGCGACTGCTGGTCTTCGCCACGTGGCGGCTGGCCCTGTTCGACCGCCTGCGCACCTCCCGCGACCCCGTTCTCGCGGCGGTCGCGGTGAAGGGTGTCAAGGAACTCACCTACCACCGCGACTACGCCGCCCGGTGGGTGGTGACGCTCGGTTGCGGTACGGCGGAGTCGAAGTCGCGCATGGAGGACGCCCTCGCCCGGGTGTGGCCGTACGTCGAAGAACTCTTCACCCCGACCACCGAGGAACTCGCCCTCGCGGGTGTGGGTGTCGGCGTCGACCCGCGGGACCTCCGTGAGGAGTTCGACACCGTGCTCGCCCAGGTGCTGAAGGCCGCGGAACTCACCGCCCCCACGGGCCGCACCGTCGGCACCGTCGGCGGCCGGGCCGGACGTCAGGGCCTGCACACCGAGGCCCTCGGACTGCTGCTTGCCGAGATGCAGAGCGTGGCCCGGGCCCATCCGGAAGGAGTGTGGTGACATGACCACCGCAGTGCGCAGCGACGCCCGCCGCCTCGCCGAGTCCGTCCTGGACCCGGAGATGCCGATGCTCACGCTCGCCGACCTGGGAGTGCTCCGCGACGTCGAGGAGCACGCCGACGGATCGGTGGTCGTGACCATCACCCCCACCTACTCCGGGTGCCCCGCCATGGCCACCATGCGCGACGACATCGAGCACACCCTGCAGGACGCCGGTTTCGGCCACGTCGAGGTCCGGACCGTCCTCACCCCGCCGTGGAGCACCGACTGGATCAGCGACGACGGCCGGCGCAAGCTGCGCGAGAACGGCTACTCGACACCCGGTCCCGCGCCCCTGCGCACGTCCGGTCCCGTTCCGCTGACCCTCACCGTCAAGCCGCGGGCCGTGACGTGCCCGGTGTGCCACTCCGCCAACACCCGTCTCGACTCGGAATTCGGGGCGACGCTGTGCAAGGCCCTGTATCGGTGCCTCGACTGCCTCGAACCCTTCGATCACGTGAAGGAAATCTGATCATGACCACAGCGGTGTCCCCGAAGCCCGGCGCGGCGTTGCGCAACAGGGCATTCCACACGCTCACCGTCGCCGACGTCGAATCCGTCTGCGACGACGCGGTCGCGGTCACGTTCGACGTTCCCGCCGACCTCGCCGACGAGTTCGCGTTCGGCCCCGGCCAGTCGCTCACGCTGCGGCGCACGATCGACGGTGTCGAGCACCGGCGCTCCTACTCCATCTGCGCGCCTGCCGGTTCCGCGCCGCGGGTCGGTGTGCGCGAGGTGTCCGACGGCCTGTTCTCGACGTGGCTCGTCCGCGACGTCCGGCCCGGCGACCGGATCGAGGTGCAGGGCCCGAGCGGAACGTTCGTCGCAGATCCCGAAGCCGGCGGCCGCCACGTGCTGATCGCCGCCGGGTCGGGCATCACGCCGATGCTGTCGATCGCCGCGTCGATGCTCGCCAACCCCGAGGCCGAAGTCGTTCTCCTGTACGGAAACCGGCGCACCCGCTCGGTGATGTTCGCCGAGGAGATCGCCGACCTCAAGGACATGTACGGGTCGCGCTTCGACGTGGTGCACGTCCTGTCCCGCGAGCCCCGCGAGGTGGAACTCTTCACCGGGCGCCTCGACGCAGACCGGTTGCGCGCCCTGTTCACGTCCATCGTGCCGCTCGCCGACATCGACCACTTCTGGCTGTGCGGCCCGTTCGGGATGGTCACCGACGCCGAGACGGTTCTCGGGGAACTGCAGATCGACAAGAGCCGCGTGCACCACGAACTGTTCTTCGTCGACGACGTCCCGCCGCCGATGGAGAAGCACCGCGAACCCGGTGTCACCGGGCCGAGCAGCGAAGTGACCCTCGTCCTGGACGGCCGCTCGACCACCGCGACGTTGCCGCGAGACGAGTCGATCCTCGACGCCGCCGAGAACTACCGCTCGGATCTTCCGTTCGCCTGCAAGGGCGGCGTCTGCGGAACGTGCCGCGCGAAGATCACGTGCGGTGACGTGGACATGCGCCGCAACTACGCGCTCGAGGACTACGAGGTCGACTCCGGCTTCGTGCTGACGTGCCAGACCTTCCCGGTCAGCGACAACGTGACCGTCGATTTCGACGCCTGACCTTACCCAGCCCGCCCATCCCGGAGACTAGAATGACCAGTATCGCCACCCCCTCGCAGGACATCGAGTTCGCCACGCGCGACCGGATCTCGACGCTGCAACTCGAACGTCTGCAGTGGTCACTTCTCCACGCGTACACCAACGTTCCGCATTACCGGAAGGCGTTCGACGACGCGGGCGTTCACCCGAGCGACCTGAAGGACCTGTCCGATCTGGCGAAGTTCCCGTTCACCGCGAAGGCGGACCTGCGAGCCAACTACCCGTTCGGGATGTTCGCGGTGCCGCAGGAGAAGGTCTCCCGCATCCACGCCTCGTCCGGCACCACGGGCAGGCCGACGGTGGTCGGGTACACCGCGAACGACATCAGCAACTGGGCCGACCTGATCGCCCGGAGCCTGCGGGCCGGTGGCGTGAAGCCGTCCGACAAGGTGCACGTCGCGTACGGGTACGGCCTGTTCACCGGCGGCCTCGGCGCGCACTACGGCGCCGAGCGTCTGGGCTGCACGGTGATCCCGATGTCCGGGGGCATGACCGACCGGCAGATCCAGCTGATCGAGGACTTCGAACCGGACGCGATCATGGTGACCCCGTCGTACATGCTCACGATCGTCGACGCGATGATCAAGAAGGGCATCGACCCGTCGAAGACGTCGCTGCGGACCGGGGTGTTCGGGGCGGAGCCGTGGACCGAGGAGATGCGCACCGAACTCGAGAAGCAGCTGAACATGGACGCCGTCGACATCTACGGACTGTCCGAGGTGATGGGCCCGGGTGTCGCGATGGAATGCGTCGACACCAAGGACGGCCTGCACATCTGGGAAGACCACTTCTACCCGGAGATCATCGACCCGGTCACCGGGGAGGTGCTCCCCGACGGCGAGGAGGGCGAACTCGTCTTCACCTCGCTCACCAAGGAGGCCATGCCGATCATCCGCTACCGCACCCGCGACCTCACCCGCCTGCTGCCGGGCACGGCGCGGTCGGTGCGGCGGATGCAGAAGGTCACCGGCCGCACCGACGACATGATCATCCTGCGCGGGGTGAATCTGTTCCCCACCCAGATCGAGGAACTGATCCTCACCGTCTCCGCGCTGGCCCCGCAGTTCCAGTGCATCCTCGACCGCCCCGGTAGGATGGACGAACTGACCGTACGAGTCGAAGCCCGCCCCGACGCGTCCGCCACCGATCACCCCCGTTCCGCCGCCGAACTCCAGAAGCTGGTCAAGAACCGCATCGGAGTGAGCGTGAAGGTGGACGTGGTGGCCTCCGGCGCACTGGAGCGGTCGCTCGGCAAGGCACGGCGACTGATCGACAACCGCTCCGCTCTGTGAGGTGATCGAAGGTGCGTCTCGGTGGTGAACACGCGCGTCACGACGACGGCCAGTTCGAACACTGGCGGCAGGCCGTCTCCACGGCGTTCGTCCCGCTCGCCGTGGTGTCCACCGCCGAGGACGGCGAGGCCACGTTCACCGGGACCCTGCGCACCACCGCGCTCGGCGGACTGCAGCTCAGCGAGGTCGGGGGACGGGCGGTGGACGTCCGGCGGACCCGCACGTCCATCAAGCGGTCCGACCCCGGCCTGGTGAAGGTGGGCCTGCAATTGTCGGGCCGCGGCGTCATCGTCCAGGACGACCGTGAGGCCGTGCTCGGGCCCGGCGATTTCGCCGTCTACGACACCAGCAAGCCGTACGACCTGCACTTCGCCGGCGACTTCAGCATGTTCGTGCTGATGTTTCCCCGCGAACTGCTGCGCATCGCCTCGCGGGAACTGGGCACGGTGTCGGCGCGCCGCATCCGCGGCAGCACCGGGATGGGCGCGCTCGTATCGCCATTCCTGACGAACCTCCACCACTCCGTCGTAACCGGCACGATGCCGACGACCCCCCTCGTCGAGGACGCGGTCGTCGACCTGCTCAGTGCCGCGGTGCAGGCGGAAGCACCGGCCGACGCCACCGCTCCCGGCGCGACACTGCTGCTCCGGGTGAAGTCGTTCATCGACGCGCACCTGCACGACCCCGCGCTCGACACCGCCACGGTGGCGTCCCACCACCATGTGTCGACGCGGCACCTGCAGAAGATGTTCGAGGCGGACGGGCACACAGTGGCCGGGTGGATCCGTCACCGCAGGCTCGAGAAGTGCCGCCGCGATCTCAAGGACGTCCGCTTTCGCGGCGAGAGCATCGGAACCATCTGTGCCCGGCACGGTCTCGTCAACTCTTCGCACTTCTCGCGGCTGTTCAAGGACACGTACGGCGTGTCGCCGCGAGCCTTCCGCGAACAGGAACTCCTGTCGATCAGCGTGTGACGGCGGCGCCGGCTCCCCCCCACGTGAGTGGGAAAGCGTGCCGGAACACACTTTCCCACTCACGTGTGGAGGGCGACTCGCTCGTCCGTGAGCGTTGTCAGAGCACGGATTCCAGCCACGCCGCCGTCTCGAACAGGCGTTGCTCGGCGCCGGGGCGCCCGATCAGCTGTAATCCGAGGGGCAGGCCCGCGCTGTCGTGTTTGCCGGGGATCGTGACCACCGGCAGGCCCATTGCCTGCCACGGCCGGCTCAGCACCGGCGTGCCCGTCGCGTCGTGGCCGCGGGGAGCGGCGCCGAGTGCGGCGGGTCCGAGGACGGCCTCGTCCTCGTCCAGCGCCGCGAGCAGCAACCCCCGGATGTCGGCGATTCCGGACAGGGCGGCGCGGTACTGCGCCTCGGTGGTCTGAGCTCCCGCGGTGAACAATTCGGCGAGGGGTGCACTGATCTTGTCGGGCTGCGCCGCCTCGACGGCGCGTTCCCGGGCGGCGTCGTAAGCCATCACCGTGTGGTGGTGTTCCGTCAGCGCGACGACGGCCGCGGCGGCATCCAGCTCACGGCACCGGACGCCCGCCGACTGCGCGGCACCCGCGGTGGTCCTGAGCGCCGCCGTCATGTCCGGGGACACCTCGCCGAGTTCGAACCCACTCCACAGGCGGAGCCGACGCGGCGCGGAAGGCTCGAGAGCGGGTGCCCGGGTGCCGTCGCGCAGCGCCGTCCACGCGAAGTGCAGATCGGACACCGTGCGTGCCAGCAGCCCCACCGTGTCGAGCCGGGGACTCAATCCGGTGATGCCTGCGGTCGGGAGTTCGCCGTGGGCGGTGACGAAACCGGCAACTCCGCAGAACGACGCCGGCCGGGTCAGCGACCCCGCGGTCTGCGTGCCGAACGCCAGCGGC
The DNA here is from genome assembly GCF_042673295.1 of Rhodococcus sp. NPDC057014. NCBI lineage: Bacteria > Bacillati > Actinomycetota > Actinomycetes > Mycobacteriales > Nocardiaceae > Rhodococcus > Rhodococcus sp. NPDC057014. Next base: position 11,447 of record NZ_JBHUSF010000051.1, on the reverse strand, counting down.
ACCATGCCCGCGGCCACCGCGGCCGCCGAGCCGCTCGACGACCCGCCGGGGGTGTGGTCCACGGCGCGCGGATTGCGGGTGGGGCCGGGCTTGAAGTACCCGAACTCGGTGGTCACGGTCTTGCCGACCGGGAGCGCGCCGAGTGCGCGCGCACGCGCCACACAGTCGGCGTCCGTCGACGCGGGTTCTGTGCTCCGCAGCTCACTGCCGCAGCGCGTCGGCATGCCGGCGACGTCGATCAGATCCTTGACGCCGACGGGAACACCCCACAGCACGCCACCGGGGTCGCTGGATTGGATCCGGGCGGCCGCAGACCGCACCGCGTCGGGATCGAGGTGGGTCCAGGCGTGGATTGCCGGATCCAGGTCCGCGATCTGTGCGAGTGCCGCGTCCGCCACGTCGATCGGCGTCGTCGAACCCGCCGACAGCTGTTCGACCAGGTCCCGAAGTGGTGACCGTAGTTCCGTCTTCATTGCATCGCCGCCATCGTGTCGTCGTTCTCCGTCGCGGTCTGTCCGGTGAGCGCCCGGGTGCGCATCACCGAGAAGAGGCGGTCGGCCCGTGCCTTGGTCTCCCCGGACGGCGCCGACAGCAGTGCGACGACGACGGACACAGCCAGCGAGATGGGCGCCACGGCGAGTGCCGGGTTCGAGAATCCGAGGATGGAGTCCGGCCCCTGGACGACCGGGCTGAGCAGGATGACGGTGATCGACAGCACCAGCCCGACGACGATGCCGGAGATGACGGCACGGGCCGTCATGCGCTTCCAGTACATGGTCAGCAGCAGCGCAGGCAGGTTCGCGCACGCGGCGATGGACATTCCCAGCGACGCGAGGAACGCGACGTTCTGCTTCTGCGCCGCGAACGCGATGGCGACACCGATGACGCAGGTCGCCACGGTCGCGACCCGGGCCGCGCGGTGCTGAGCCTTCGCCGACACCGAACCGTTACGGATCACCTGCCCGTACAGATCGTGTGCGATCGCACCCGACGTCGCGATCACCAGGCCGGACAGTGCGGCCAGAATGGTCACGAACGCCACGGCCGCGACGAACGCCAGCAGCACCCCGCCGCCGACGGTTTCCGCGAGCTGCGCGACCGCGAGGTTGCCGCCGCGGTTCTCGGACTTGATCACCTCGACCCCGACCAGCTTGGCGGCGCCGTAGCCGAGCACAGGAACAAGGAGGTAGAAGGCGAAGAAGATCCAGATCGCCGTGTAGGCGGACGTTCTCGCCTGCTTCGCATTCGGGACGGTGAGGAATCGGATCATCACGTGCGGCAGGCCGAGGACGCCGAGAACGAGGCCGACGGTCTGCGACAACTGGTCGAACGACGCCGCGCCCGACGTGCGCTGCGGTGCGACGAACGATTGACCGAATTCGGCGAGCGCGGTGCTGAACGGGCCGAAGGGGTTGAAATCGAAGCGCACCAGCACGAGGACGAACAGCACGACGGCACACACCATGAGCAGGCCGGTCTTGATGATCTGGATCCAGCTGGTGGCGAGCATCCCGCCGACGAGCGTGTATGCGGTGGTGAGTGTTCCGATGATCAGCACGGCCACGGCGTAGTCGAGGTCGAACAGCAGCGACACGAGCAGTGCGGCACCGACCAACTGCGACACGAGGTAGACCACGCTGATCACCACCGTGCTGAGCGCCATCATCGAGCGCACGTCCTTGCCGGGGAAGCGGGTGGCGAGGACATCCGCCAGCGTGAAGCGGCCGAGGTTGCGCAGCGGTTCGGCGATCAGCAACATCGCGAGAACGAACGCGACGGGCACGAAGACCGCGAGATAGAAGCCGTTGAAACCGGTCAGGGCGATCGCACCGGTGACGCCGAGAAACGAGGCGGCAGAGATGAAGTCGCCGGCGATCGCGACGCCGTTCTGGCGACCGGTGAGACTGCCGCCCGCGACGTAGTGGTCGGCGGCCGACTTGTTCCGTTTGGATGCCCACGCGGTGATCATCAGGGTGACGGCGACGAGCGCCGCGAACAGTGATGCGGAGACGAGATTCACGGCGCGTTATCCTTTCGCCCGGGTTGCGGTTCGGGCGTCGAGTTCGGCGGCACGCGCCATGTAGTACCGGGCCACGACGATGGCGACGACGAATTGCGCGACGGCGTAGAGCCACGCGACGGTGACGCCGCTGAACACGACGCCGTCCAGCAGTGAGGTGAACCCGCCGAGGATCGGCAGGGGAAGGAACAGGGCGAGCACCAGGGCGCTGAGACGAAACGCCAAGGCGGCACGGGTGTCTGCGAGCTCCTGCAGGTCGGAGCCCTGCGGGAGTCGTTCTCGAGGTGGCGAGGTGTCCATGTCTATCTACCTCCGGCTGCGGCGGGAACGAGGGCGGGTGTCACGGTGATCGGATCGGACCATTCGTCGTAGAACAGCCAGTCGGGAGACTCGACCGGGACCGACAAACGGTGGAATTTGCGCTGGAAGTAGACGAGGCTGTCGCCCTGTTCGCGCGCCTGGACGCGGTCGAGTTCGATGAACATCACCGAATGCGATCCGACGGTCTCGGTGTCCGCGATCCGGCCCGCGAGCACCACATGGGCGGCGCGCAGGATCGGAACCCCGTCGTCGGTGTCCTCCTCCCAGATGTCCCACTGGAAGCGGTCCGCCATCGCCACTTTCGTCGCGCCCGCGAAATGCATGGCCAGCTCCTCGTCGTCGCCGGAGAGCACGTTGATACCGACTCGGCCGTTCTCCCGGAACACGTTGTGCATCGCGCTGTTCTGGTTCATGCACACGAGAGCTGTGGGAGGGGAGTCGGTCACCGAGCAGACGGCGGTGACGGTCATTCCGCAGCGCCCGGCGGGGCCGTCGGTCGTCACGATGTTGACCGCGGCGGGCAGATTCGCCATGGCGGTGCGGAAGTTCGATTGGATAGGAGTGAGTTCGGGCATTTTCAGCCTCCGTGAGTCGGAACGGGATGTCGTGTCACCACGTGGCGCCGGCGATCCTGCACAGAAGGATATGACGCGCTCGTGCGCTGGAACATTGGCGGCGACGCTACTTTCTCGCAGGAAGTCGCGTATCCGGGTAGGGGATTTCTTCAGTTGCCTGTCGCTTCCGTTACGGTCGGTGTTGACTGGACGGGGAAGCAAGCCATCTGTGCGAGGCAGGATTCGATGGAGCAGCAAGAAACACGGGTTTACATCGTCGACGACGATCAAGAGTTGTGCGCATCGCTTGCGTGGCTGCTCGATTCGGTCAACATCACGTCGGAGTACTACTTCTCGGTGCAGTCGTTCCTCGAGGAGTACCGCCGCGACATCCCGGCCTGCCTCGTCCTGGACGTCCGGATGCCGGAAGTCGGGGGATTCCAGCTCCAGGAGACACTCCTCGCCGACGAATCCCCGATTCCGATCATCTTCGTGTCGGCCCACGGCGACATCAAGATGTCGGTGCGGGCACTGCAGCGGGGCGCGCTGACGTTCATCGAGAAGCCCTACGACCCGCAGCACATGCTCGACGTGATCCAGGATGCGCTCCGGGTCGCGCGGCAGCGATTCGGCGAGCGACGCAACCGAACGGAACTGCAGGGGCGGATCGACGCGCTGACGATGCGGGAACGGGAAATTCTCGCACTCGTGCTCGACGGGCTGCCGAGCAAGAACATCGCCAAAGAACTGGGTATCAGCGTGAAGACCGTCGACGTGCATCGCACGCGTATCAAGGAAAAGACCGGAGCAGAAAGCATTGCGGTTCTCGTGCGCGACATTCTGCAGGCCGGACTTTCCGTGACCTGACAGTGTTCAGGGAAGCTCGACGACGAGTCGCGCGGATTTCGCGCGCGACACACACGCGGCAATTCTGTCTCCCGCCTTTCTCTCACTCTTGGTGAGGCAATTGTCCCGGTGGTCGGGTTCGCCCTCGAGCACGTCCATCACGCACGTGCCGCAGATCCCTTCCCGGCACGAGGTGTCGATCTCGATGTCGTTCTCTTCGAGTACGTCGGCGATGGATTTTCCGGCCGGCACCTCGAACACCTCGCCCGTGTCGAGTTCCACCTCGAACGCCGTGTCCGACTCGGTCGCGGCAGGCGTCGCCGCCTCGAAGTGTTCGAAGTGGACCGCGTCCTCGCCGACCGCAGGTTCCGCCAGCAGGCGCACCCGATCCATGAAACCTTCGGGGCCGCACGTGTAGACGTGGGTGGCGGCGGACGCGCCCGCCAGGATCTTCTCGAGCGCCGAGAACTGGTCGTCCCGCGTGAGGCCGAAGTGCTGGTGCACGTCTTGCCGGAAATCCGCATTCTCCAGCAGGTCGACGAACGCGGCCTGCGCCCTCGTTCGCGCGAAATAGTGCAGGTCGAATCGCTGTCCCTGCCGATGCAACGCGAACGCCAGGCTCAGCATCGGCGTCAGCCCGATCCCCGCCGCGACGAGGATGTGCCGATCGGCACCCTCGGCGAGCGTGAGCAGTGTCCGCGGCCCGCTGATCCGCAACTCGCTGCCGGTCGTCACGTGATCGTGCAGCGCGGCCGAGGCGCCGCGCGGACCGGTCTCGCGTTTGACGGCGACGACATACGATTCGGACTCGTGCGGCGGACTGCACAGCGAGTACTGGGTGAGGACCTCGGTGGGTCCGAGGATGTCGATGTGGGCGCCCGCAGGGTACGGGTCGAACGGTGAACCGTCCGTCCGGACCAGCCGGAACGACTTGATGTCCGGCGTTTCCTCGACGATCTCCGCGACCGTGACAGTGAACATGCTCATGGTGATTTCCTCCGGTGCTGCGACCCGTCGCCCTCGAGCGGGGGTCAGCGCATGTACAGGCCGCCGTTGACGTCCCAGCAGGCTCCGGTCACCGACGCGGCGGCCGGGGACGCGAGGAGGGCGACCGTCTCGGCGATGAAATCGGGCGACCCCAGTGTGCCCACGGGAATGGTGGTGAGAATGGCCGCCAGTGTGTCCGCGGGCACTGTCTCGCGCACCACGGGCAGGTCCAGCGGTCCCGGCGACACCGCGTTGACGGTGACACCCGACGGTGCGAGTTCCCGGGCGAAGACCTTGGTCAGCGTCCCGACGCCGCCCTTCGCGGCCGCGTAGTGGGCGCCGGTCGCCGTGCCGCCGTTCTGGCCGGCGAGCGAGGCGATGTTGACGATGCGGCCGTAGCCGCGTTCGGCGAAGTGACTTCCGAACACCTGGCAGCCGAGGAACGCGCCGTTGAGGTTGATCTCGACGATGTCCGAGAATTCCTCCGGCGCAATGTCCATCAACGAGCCGGTCTGGGAACGGCCGGCATTGTTGACGAGAACGTCCGCCCCACCCCAGAGGTCGACGACGCGGTCGCGCAGGGACTCGAAGTCGGACTTCTTCCGGACGTCGAGGGCGGCGGCGACGGCGGTGTTCCCGGAGGAGTCCAGGCTCACCGCAGTCTCTTTCGCGGCGGCCTCGTCGATGTCCGCGACCAGTACGCGATATCCGCGGTCGTGCAACAGGCGGGCGATGGCGGCGCCGAGTCCGCGTCCGGCTCCGGTGACTACTGCGACGTGATCCATGTCGAACTCCTATTTCTGGAGGGAAAGGTCAGAGGAGGTAGCCGGAGGCGTTGACCGCGGCCTGCGAGTTGACGAGCCGGATGACCTTCAGGTCCAGCCGTGGGCCGTCCTCGGTGTAGCGGATGCGGTGCGTGACGTCGGCGGCGAGGGTCTGCTGGTCGTCGCGTTTGAAGCCCACGAGGATCTGCGCGGACTTCAGCGTGATCGAGTCGTCGGTGCGGTCCTCGACCGTGAAGCGGGACACGGTACGGACGGTGCGGGCGGCGGCGAGGGCCGACATCGAGTAGCCGGACGTCAGGCGCTCGATCCGCATGCGCCGCATACGGGTGTCGTCGTTCACCATGTTCAGCGATCCGTCGAAGTCGTCGGTGTCCGGGTCGATGGGAATGACGTACCGGCCTTCGCCGGTCCACAGGGCGTCCCAGGTCTGGTAGTCCTTGGCGTCGAGCAGGGCCGCTTCGTGCCAGACGAGTTCGATCGCCTGCAGTACCCGGGTGTCGGACAGTGCGATCGTCAGGAGGTCAGTGCTCATCGGTCATCATCTTCTTCCACATTGCGTACGCCTCGCGCATTCCGGTTTCGTCGGTGACGTGCGAGGTACGGTGCCCGTCGCTGTCGAGTGCTTCACGACCCAGACCGCGGTTCACCATGATCGGCATTCCGGGTGCGCCGCGGGAGCCGCGCTGCACCCGGTCCCAGGCCTCGGAGTCGTCGGGGCTGCCGAAACCGAACGGGCCCTGGAAATGTTCGTGGATGCGGAGACGTTCACGGTTGACGATCTCGGGTCCGCCGTCCATGCCGAGGGCGATGTGCCGGATCTCGGTCTCGTCGACCGCGATCGGGCGCAGTACCCGGAAGAACGACATCGACATCGCGACGTTGGGGAAGATGTTGAGGTTGAACCCGGCGCCGTGCATGGACCGGACGATGCGGCGGACCTGGTCGGCGGGCATCGTCTTCGACAGTTCCTCGACGATGTGGTCGAAGCGGGCCTGAATCTTCTCGGTGCCGTCGTCGTGGTCGAGGTCGACGTGCTCCGGGACCATGATGGCGACGCTGTGGCCGTTGCCGAGCGCGTGCGTGACGGCGTTGTCGTCGGTCATGAAGGAGAGCATGTCGGCGGTTTCGGCGTCGACGGAGGACATCCAGGATCGGTGCACGATGGGGAAGTGGTAGCCGTCGGTGGTGTTCTCCAACTGGATCTTCCAGTTGCCGCGGAAGCGGAAGCAGTGCTCGCCCTGGGTCTTGATCGGGTAGCCGGCGCCCTGCTTCATGAACAGGTCGATCCACACCTTCGCGTCGCCGAGGAAGTCGTCGAGGGGTTCGATGTCGGGGTTGAAGCTGGCGAAGATCATGCCCGCGTACGACTCCACCCGCAGGCTCTGCAGCGGGAGATCCTTCTTGTCGAGGTCCTCGTCGTAGCCGTCGGGGTAGGGGATGCCGCGCAGCCGCCCGTCGAGGGCGTACGACCAGCTGTGATACGGGCAGGTGAACCCGTTCGCCTTGCCCTTGGGGACCTCGCAGACGCTGGCCCCGCGGTGGCGGCACCGGTTCAGCAGGACGTTGAAATTTCCTTTGCGGTCGCGGTTGACGATCACCGGCTGCCTGCCGATGGTCGCCATCTTGAAGCTTCCGGCTTCGGGGATCTCGCTCTCGTGGGCGACCCACACCCAGGTGCGGTAGAAGATTCGCTCGAGTTCGGCCTCGAACATGTCGGGGTCGGTGTACAGCGATCCGTCCACGCGGTCGTCGGTGACGAGGTCCGCGAAGTCGGTTTCCGCGAGGCCGGTGTCTGTGGGATCCAGCGAAGTGGTCATCACATTCTCTTTCCATTCGATTCGAGCAGTCGCGGTGCCTCGTCGAGGCGGGTGGCGAACAGCTTCTCGGTCGTGAAGTGGCTGATCCGGGCGGTGCCGTCCCGGACTTCGCACTCGGCGGTGATGCGGGCGACGAGCAATTCGGCCGATTCGTCCTCGTACCGCGACAGCTGCTGCATGACCCACCGCCCCTGCGCGGCGGGTCCGTCCACGTCGATCTGCTCGTTGCCGAGCAGGTGCACATTGCCGCGAAAATGAGAGCTCGGCGGAAGGTACGCGGTGAGCATTCCGACGATCTCCCGGCGGCCCTGCCGCCTGCCGAATTTCTGCGCATAGTCGTGGCCGACGCCCTCCCACACCGCGTCGGCGGTGAAGAGGGAGCCGAGTTCCTCGGCCGAGAACTGCACGGACGGAACGTCACACAGTTCCATGTAGCGGCACATCACCCGGTGAACGGCCTCGCGCTTCTCGATGCGCTCGGACGCGCTCGCACGGTGCATGTCGCTCACACGCCGAGGTCGACGTCTTCGCGGACGGTGAGCGCGCGGCCGATGCGGGCCTCGATCTTCGCGTAGCGCCACAGCGTGTACTCGCCGACCGTGGTGGTGCGGAACAGGTTGCAGACGTCCTTGACGGTCTGCTGGGTGTCGACGTCGGCGAGGATGTAGCACGTCCACGGCCAGCCGTCCGACGGTCCGACCATGTGGCTGTCGTCGTCGATGTCCCCGACCACTCGGACTCCGGGCGTCTCGGCCAGCGCGTCCATCATCCCGGAGAACGCCTTCCACACGAGGCCGCCCTGGCCGGTCGGGAGGTCGAAGAAGTTCTGATTGATGCCGATGCAGAACAGCACACGCAGCGGTGCGGTCTTGGTGTCGCTCACGATGATCTCCTCGATTCGAAACGGGTGGTCAGATGAAGCCCGGGAACGGCGGGATGTCCATGAGCACCGCACCGGCGCTGTCGTAGATGCCGTCGCCGAGGAAGGCGTGCTGCGGCGGGACCAGTGCCTCGCACATGTACCGCTGCATGGCGTTGCCGTCGTAAATGGCGCCGGTGCCCGACAACTGGAAGGCAGTGTGCACGGCGGACGCCCCCGCCTTCGCGACGTGGGTCGAGGACAGGCGGAGAAGTGCCGCAAGCTTTTCCGGGACAGGATCGCCGGCGACCACCGTGGCGTATGCCTCGTCGGTGACCTCGTAGAAGAAGGCGCGGGCGGACCGCAGCGTCGCCTCCGCCTTGGCCAGGTCGATACGGTAGTAGGCGCGGTCGGCGAGTTTGGGCGCTCCGGTGATCCCGGTGCGTCCCGCGCCGACCTTGATCGCGTAGTCGAGCGCCGCGCGTCCCACCCCGAGATTGACGACGGCCAGCACCTGGGCGGCGTACGCGATGGAGGGATAGCGGTAGAGGGGTTCGTCGACGGTGGGGGTTCCGCCGCGGATGAACGTCCAGTCCTCGGGCACGACGACGCCGTCGACCTTCAGTTCGTGACTGCCAGTTCCCGAGAGACCGACCACGTCCCAGTTCTCGACGATCTCGACGTCCTTCGGCCACAGCAGGGCAGTGCGCGGCTTCCCCGCGGTGGAGTCGCCGCCGCGGATGCCCACACCAAGGATGTCGGCGCCCTTGCATCCGCTGGCGAACTTCCACTGCCCGCTGATCTTCAGGCCGCCCGGCACCTGTTCGGCGGGTTGCACCGGGAACAGGCCGCCGGCGAAGACGAGGTCGGGGCTGTCCTTGTACAACTCGGCCTGCGTCGAGAGGGGCAGCGCCGCCAGATAGACGAGGGCGGAGCCGAAACTCGCGACCCAGCCCGCCGACGCGTCCACCGCGGAGATTCGTTCGATCATCCGCAGGAACTCGCTCGGGGGCAGTGCATCGCCGCCGAACTGCCGGGGGGTCGCGGCGCGGTAGATGCCGACCTGCTTGAACTCGTCGATCATGTCGCGGGGAACGAACTTCTGTGTTGCGAACTCTTCCCGCCGCAGTGCGACGTGCTCGAGGACGTCCTCGAACGACAGCGTCCCGTTCGCGGCGGTGCCCGTCGTGTCGAGGGTCGGTGCGGTGGTGGTCATCAAATACTCCGATCGACGCGAAGTAGAAGGGGTGGGGCGTGTTTCGTGTCGAGTTCCACGCTATTGCGGTGGCGGGCATCACTCAATCGGTGCTTCCTCCCGCACACGTGCAGAGATGTCGCCTCGGAGTAAAGGAATTCCCTATCGTGTCCGCGGTCTGCACGCTCAGTAGACTCGACGTGAGCCCAAGGAGGCCGCATTGTCCGATCTCGCGCCGTCCGACTACGAACAACTCGTCGAGTCGCTCCGCTACTGCGTCCTGGTCCACGATGCGGCGACCAAGGACATCCTCTGGGCCAACAGGGCCGCGTCGGAACTGCTGGAGTTCACGGTCGAGGAACTCAAACCGCTCAAGGCCCCCGACATGAGTTCCCCGGCGAAGCGCTACCGCCGGTCGGTGGGACGGCGGTGGCTGCAGGAGGCCGTCGACAACGGGGCGGCGGTCACCGAGTGGGCGTATCGCGCGAAGAGCGGGCGGGAGGTCCTGACGGAGGCGATCGCGATCCGGGTCGAGCTGAGCGCCCGGACCGTGGTGATGGTGCAGTTCCGCGACATCGAGCAGGAGACGTCGATGCGCCGCGACCTCACGCGCACCGAGGCCGATCTCAGCCGCACCGAGGCCCGCCTGGCCGCGTTCCTGCGGAACATGGCCGAAGGCATCCTCGTCCTCGACGACGACAGCCGCATCACGTATGCGAGCGAGGCGGCCTCCGAACTCCTGAAGGTCCCGGTGGCATCGCTTGTCGGCGAACGTTTCACGGAGTTCTGCCGGGCGGGGCAGTCACGGGAGAGCGTGCGGCGGGCCCTGGACCTCACCACCGCCGACGGGGGTTCCCAAAGCCTGCGCTACGAGGTGGAACTGACAGCCGAGGAGCGCCGCTGGCACGCGGGAAGCTGCCAGCACATCGCGATCGAGAATGATCTGAGCGGGCACCTGCTGCTCTTCCACGACGTCACCGAGCACGTCCGCACCGAGCAGGAGCACGAGCGGGACTCGCAATACCTCAACTACCTGGCCCGCTACAACGCGATGGGCGACATGGCCATGGCCATCGCACACGAGCTGGCCCAGCCGCTCGCGGCCGCCACCAATTTCATCGCCGGAACGCAGAGCCGCCTCGGTGACGGGCAGAGCAGTCGCGACGAGGTGAGCTGGGGCCTCGGAGAGGCGCGCAAGCAGATCGACCGGGCCAATCAGATCGTCCGGAGCCTGCGCGAATACGTGACGCAACTCGAGGAGTCCCAGCAGATCGTCGACCTCAACGACATCGTCGACGAATGCGCGTATTTCGCCGACATCCGCGCGCGGCAGAAGGGCGTTCACGTCGAATACCTCCGCGCGCCCGAACCGGTCGCCGTCGTGTGCGAGCGGGTGCTCACCGGGCAGGTCGTCCTGAACCTGTGTTTCAACGCCATCGACGAGATGGCGGAATGGCCGGCCGCCGACCGCATCGTGACCGTCCGCACCGAGGCCACCAATACGGAGGGCGTCGTGAGCGTCGAGGACCACGGCAAGGGTCTCTCGCACGTCCCGGACGGCCGAATCTTCGACGGCGCGTTCACCTCGAAGTCCACGGGCCACGGAATCGGACTTGCGCTGAGCCACCGCATCATCACCCGCCAGGGCGGGACGATCACCGCACGCGAGAACGATCCGCACGGGGCGGTCTTCACGTTCACGCTGCCGGTCGCCCCGGACCGCTGAGCGACCAACACTCACAGGCTAAAGGTTTCTTGGATTCCGTTGAGCACGATCCGGTTCTAGCGTTATGGGAAAACCACCGCGGCCCCGGAGGTACCTCGTGGACTATTCGCATCACCACCGCACATTCCTGACCTGTTACGCCGACACCCACCGCTACGGCTGGCATCACGTCGACCTGTTCGTGCACGACGAGCACGGCAACGAAGTGAACTGGGTGCACTGGCAGGTGCGAGAGGACGGACCGGACGGCGCCGACGCGGCCACCGCGCGCGTCGAGCCGAACCTGCGCCGGACCACCGATTGGCAACGCGGAATCAGCGCCGACGGAAGCGAGTAC